>CANFSD010000212.1 GCA_947449515.1 Bacteroidota bacterium | reverse complement strand
TTTGAAACTTTTTGTTCCCAATCCTCTATACAATTGGTGGCGTAACTTGGCAATTGATTGCTGCGCAAATATCCCGGCACATGATGGTTCACAATGCCACTTAACCTTCCAGTAAATACCCCATTTTTCTTTTCCATTTCAGGACTTCCGGAAAGGAAAATCAATTTACCATTTAGAAATGTGGCATTGCCCGTTTCGGCAATATATAACAACAAAGCATTTCGCGCCGAATTGATATGTGAGCCAATAGAATCTTTTGAAATGGGAATATATTTTACACCACTAGTGGTGCCCGAAGTTTTTGCAAAATACAAAGGAATGCCAGGCCAAAGCACATCTTTCTCCCCTGCAACCACTTTATCTATATATGTTTTTAAGCCTTCATAATCTCTTAAAGGAACATTTGCTTTATAGTCTTCGTAGGTTTTTATTGTTGCAAAATGATGATCAATACCAAATGTGGTTTGTGAGGCAGTTTTTATTATTTTATTGAACCAACTGTTTTGATTCAATAATGCCGCAGCACTTTCTCTTTTAACCTTGCGCGCAATATAATGTGCAAAGCATTTTGCTATAAAAACCTTAAAACCCATGCTTATAATGGCTTTTTCAAAGTTTGAATAATTTCTGTGGCGGTCATGTTCTTAACCATTTCTACCACCACATTTTTTACGCCCAAGCCTTGTAGGTTCAAACCATTATTTTTCACTAATGTGTTTGCAGTACTCATTATTTGTGCGGCCTGACTTGCTTTTGCGCCATTGGTTAATTTAGTAAAATCGGTATCTGCTACACGTATTTTAAGAACATCACCCATTATTTGTGATTTCACACCATCCAAACTATAGCGTGTTTTCAAACTTTGATCCATTGCATTTAACAATGTTCCTGTACTTGCCTTCTTGGTATCTGTTAAAATTTTCTCTCCTGTTTTTTCTAACTGATTGAGTGCATTTCCAAGTTGCGCGTTGGCATTATTTGAAAGTGCAAACAAGGCAACGAATAGAACTAAAATTATCTTTTTCATGGTTTAAATAGCCTTTTAAATTTATTAATACGGTGAAATATGTTGTTGTGAAGGATAACTCACTTCAAATGAAAAACGCAATTTGGTGTTTTGTTTTGGTGCAAGGGTTATTTTCCAGGTAAGAATACCCGTCTCGGCCACATAGGTAGCAGTTCCTTGGTCAACTAATTTTACCAAAATATCTTGGTTGCTGCTCAAAGGAATTTGATCTTCCACTATTAATTCAATTGCTTCATTGCTAGAATTTGTGAGGGTTAATTCAATAGTGCTTGCATCTTTTTTGTTTGAACCAAACAAAGATTTAGAACACATTTCTTTTACCTTTTCACGTTTTACGATAACCCTTCTATCCTTACCTAAAGTAATAGTTAAGGTATCATCCGCTTGGGCAGATAAATAAGTTTTTCCTGTATACGTGCCATTCAAATAAATATTGGCCTCGCCGCTTAACTGACTAATCAAATCATTTGTTTGCACTTTTGCGGTAACAAATACATCAGAACTTAATTTGGGAACAGATGCATGACCATATATGGCTGCCACATTAAATTTATTGAGCTCTACCAAATGGAATTTATTATCGGACGGAATATTGCTCAAACCCGGAACCTCAAACTCTAAGTTGAGCATAGATTGGGTTGGCGCACTGTATGCTTCTGCTGTCCCAGCCATTTCATTATCTTGATAAGCCATTGCAGGCCTACCTGGTGCTTTAAAATTGGATTTGGCACGCATGGCATCCCTCGTTTGCAATTGAATAAATGATAAATGAACAGGATTTAATACAGGCTTCAACCCCCCATTTAAAGGATCAGCGGTAGTCAATTTCATTTTTACGTTTGCCCAATTCTCACCTGTACTTTGCATAATATTGGCCTTTAAAACAAATTGCATAGGCGATTGGGTATCCTTTACCCTTATATCATAAAAAGGTTTCCAGCTTACGCCACTCACCAAATATTTTACAACAATATGTGCATCTGGCAAGGCCTTACTGCTCCTTACTTGCAAAACTATTTGGTTGGTCATTGCCAAAGAGCCTTCTTGGTATTCACTTAATTGTTGCTCTACCTTTTCTTTTTCCTCAGTATATAGTTTTTCCAGGCGGTTTAATCGAATATGTTCTACTTTGAAATCTTGAAATTTATGCTGGTAAATTGCTAAGACATCTTCCAATTCTTCTGCCTTAACGCCTTGGTTCGAACCGCCAATACTTTTATTTGCAAGCAACAATTCCTTTTGCCATTCCAAGGCATCTTTATCAGCTTTTATTTCAGCCAAATGTTCCATTAAAGTTTGCAAGGAATCTTCCAAAAGCAAAATTGCTTGTGGCTTTTCTGTTGCAGCCATATAATCATTTTGGGTACCTACAGCAACAATTTCAACACCTTCAGATGCATTTACTTCTATTGAACCTTCCAATAAAAAAGGCGAAATCTTTTCAAAAACAAGCACATTCAAACCCTCATCCAAATTCACTTTTCCTTCACGTTGAACCTGAGCTTGGTTCATAAAAACACTAACCGCAGTTAAGCGTGAGGCACAAACTTTTTGTTGTTGAGCTTGCACAAAATTTGAAGAAAGCAATGCAAACCACAGCATGCATAATCCAGAATAAAACTTGTTTCTCATTTGTTAAATAATTAATTGAACCTATAATTTACCTACAAAGGAATATTTCCATGTTTTTTGCGCGGCAAGTTTGCCACTTTGTTTTCCAACATAGAAAATGCCTTGATGAGCTTAGAACGTGTTTCTTCTGGCAATATTACATCATCTATAAATCCTCTTTCAGCAGCGCGGTATGGGTTCGCAAACAAAGCACCGTATTCTGCCTCTTTGGCTTTTAAAGCCTCCTCCTTATTTTCTGCAGAATCAATCTGACGTTTGAAAATAATTTCAGCAGCACCCTTGGCGCCCATTACAGCAATTTCTGCAGTAGGCCAAGCCAAATTCATATCAGCACCAATATGTTTGCTG
>CANFSD010000211.1 GCA_947449515.1 Bacteroidota bacterium | reverse complement strand
CAGTAACAATACCATTTACGGTACAGAAATGTTTGAGTTTCCTAACTCACCCGTTCCAATGATATGCGATATGAGTTCAGATATTTTTAGCAGGCCTTTTGATGCCTCTAAATTTGATATGATTTATGCAGGCGCTCAAAAAAATATGGGTCCTGCCGGAACCACTTTGGTGATTATTAAAAAATCACTTTTAGAAAAAGCAAATGCAAAAGTTCCTACCATGTTGAATTATAAAATTCATATCGACAATGGTAGCATGTACAATACACCTAGTGTTTTTGCCATTTTTGTTTGTATGCATACCCTACGTTGGATTAAATCTATGGGATTAGAAGCCATGGAAATTCGCAACAAAGCAAAAGCAGATTTATTGTATGCAGAAATTGACAGAAATCCACTATTTGTTGGTACGGTAGCCGCCGAAGACCGCAGTAGAATGAATGTAAATTTTGTTTTAAATGATAAAAATTTAGAAGACGCATTTCTGAAACTCTGCAAAGAAAGAAACTTAAGCGGATTAAAAGGTCACCGTTCAGTAGGTGGCTTAAGGGCTTCTTTATACAATGCTTTAGAATTGGAAAGCGTGCAAGCTTTGGTTACTGCCATGCAAGATTTCGAAAAAGCCAATTCATAATTCAATACGCATAATTCATAATTTTAAATGATAAGAATATTAGCAAATGATGGCATTGACGCAAGCGGAAAAGCCATTTTAGTAGAAGCAGGATTTGAAGTAGTTACAGAAAAAATTGCCCAAGAAAATTTGGCAGCAGAACTTAAAAATTTCGATGCCATTTTGGTACGTTCGGCCACCAAGGTTCGCAAAGATTTAATTGATGCAAGTCCAAATCTTAAACTGATTGGTAGAGGTGGTGTTGGTATGGATAATATTGATGTGGAGTATGCTAAGAACAACGGCATTAAAGTTATAAATACACCAGCTTCTTCATCTATTAGCGTTGCAGAACTTGTATTTGCACACCTTTTTACAGGAATTAGGTTTTTACAGCATACCAATAGAGTGATGCCAAGTGAAGGAAATACCAAATTTTCTGAACTTAAAAAGATAGCCAGTAATGCCATTGAATTGCAAGGAAAAACCATGGGTATTTATGGCTTTGGTAGAATTGGTCAAGAAGTAGCAAAAATTGCTATCGGACTTGGAATGAAAGTGCTTGCTTTTGATCCTTATGTAGAAAAAGTAGAACTGATTATTAACCTACCAATGTTGGGTGCCAATGCCCGTCAGAAAGTATATATAAATACAGTTAGCGAGCAATCGGTAATTTCCCAAAGTGATTTTATTACATTCCATATTCCTTTTAACGAAGGCGACAAAGCACCAATAGATGCTGCTGTAATTGCAAAAATGAAAAAGGGTGTAGGATTGGTTAATTGTTCAAGAGGAGGGGTTATCAGCGAATCAGATTTGTTAGAAGCACTTAACAGCGAACAAGTTTCTTTCGCAGGCTTAGATGTTTTTGAAAAAGAACCTCCTGTAAATATGGCTATCCTTCAACATCCGCATGTGTCATTGAGCCCGCATGTTGGTGGAAGTACCAAAGAAGCGCAAAATAGAATTAGCATAGAATTGGCTGAAAAAGTAATTGAGTTTTTTAAGAAATAAACTTCAATAAAATAAATGGCCAAAGTAAAACCTTTTGCAGCGCTTCGACCAGCAAAAGAAAAAGCTGGTGAAGTGAGCGCTCCGCCTTTTGATGCAAATTCAAAAGACCAGGCTTTCCATGAAATGACCCAAAATCCACATTCTTATTTGCATGTGGTGAAACCTCATTTACATTTTAAGGGCGAAAGGAAAAGCCCTGAAAAACATTTTCCAATTGGCTTATTTTATTTGCAAAAATTTATAGAAGAAGGTTTACTTATTCGCGACCCTAAGCCTGCTTATTACATTTATAGGTTAATCAAAGGTAGTCAGGCCTACGCAGGTATTATTGCGATGGCCAGCGTGGATGATTATGAAGAGAACAATATTCTCAAACACGAGAATACCTTAACCGAAAAGCAAAATGAAATTGCTACGCATATTCATTATTATAAAAATTTAGGGAACCCCGTATTACTAACTTATCCAGATGATGAATCTATTGATTTACTCATCAATCAATACATTCTAAAACATACGCCAGAGTATAATTTTATTAGCCAAGATCAAATTAAACATAATCTCTGGGTGGTAACAGAAGAAAGTGATATGGCCTTATTGGAGTCGAGGTTTAATGACATACCCAAATTATACATTGCCGATGGTCATCACCGCTCTGCGGGGTCTGCCGCTTTTTGCAAAAAAATGCGTGCCGAAAATCCGGGCTATACGGGCAATGAAAACTTTAATTATTTTCCAGTTTGTTTAATCCCGTTTAGCAAGCTCACCATTTTTGAATACCACCGTTTGGTGCGTGATAAGAAATTAGTGGATGATCCCAATTTCTTGGAAAAAATTAAACACTATTTTGAAACCATTCCAAGCGGAAATTTACCTGTTCAACCGCTTAACAAAGGTGAAATTGGTATTTATTTTCACGGCAAAGCCTATTTACTTATTTTAAAAGAGGAATACCGTAAAGAAAGGAAAGATACCTTAGGAAGTTTAGATGTGAGTATTGTTGAAACTTTTATTCTTCAACATGTATTTCAAATAAAGGATAGCAAAACAGACCACCGTCTCAGCTTTATGGATGGTGGTAAAGGAATTGGACACCTGCAAGAGGCAGTAGATAAAGGTGATTTCAACTTGGCTATTACGCTATACCCTACCAGTATTGATGAAGTGAAAAAAGTAGCAGAAGAAAATTTAATTATGCCGCCTAAATCCACTTGGATCGAACCAAAAATACGTACCGGTTTAATTATTTTAGAACACAATTAAAATGCACAGCAAAGAAGAAAAATTAGCCGCTTTTTCACGCATTTTGGATATCATGGATGAGCTCAGGGAGCAATGTCCTTGGGATAAGAAACAAACCCTGGAAAGCCTTCGTCATTTAACCATTGAAGAAACTTATGAGTTGTCTGATGCCATTGT
>CANFSD010000210.1 GCA_947449515.1 Bacteroidota bacterium | reverse complement strand
CCTGAACAATAAGGGTAAGGTAGTATTAAGCTTACCCAAAGAAATTTACGATGCCAGAAGCTTTTCAAATGGTTTGGCCAGGGTGGGCAAAAAAATTGATATTGTGCAAAATAAATTTGGGTTCGACATAAGTAATTTGGGCTATAAATTTGCTTATATTAGAAAAGATGGCAGCTATGCCACTGAATTTATTTTTGACGATGGCGATGACATGGATGCTGGTATGGCGCGCTTTTTACAAGGAAAACTATTTGGTTTATTAGACAGCAATGGGGCCATTATTTTGCCAGCTACTTATGATTTCATTAGTAGTTTTAATGAGGAAATGGCGGCAGTAAACAAAACAGGAAAGTTTGGTTTCATTAATAAAAAAGGGCAAGAAATTATTGCCCCACAATATACCTATGCCAAAGAATTTAATGAAGGGTTGGCAGCGGTAGAAGTTGAAGGAAAATTTGGCTTTATTGATGCCAGCGGGGTATTGGTTATTCCGGCACAATACCTAGACATTAGACCATTTTCTGAAGGCAGAGCTGCCGTTTATTTGCAGAACAAATGGGCATTTATAGATGCCAAAGGAAATTATATTTACCAACCCTATTTTGAAGAAGCTGGTTATTTTAACGAAGGAATTTGTCCTGTTAAATTAAAAGGCAAATGGGGCGCTATTGATAAAGAAGGCCATGTTTTGGTTCCCTTTGAATTTGAGAACATAGGCATATTTGAAGATGGCATTGCAGAGGTAATTTACAAGAGCATTAATTTATATGTTAATTCAAGAGGCGAAATTTTGCCTAAATAATTTTTAGCAAGATTATGTTTCTCTCTACACCTATAGAATATTTGAAAGGCATAGGGCCTGCTAGAGGAGAACTGCTAAAAAAAGAATTGCAAATTTTTACCTTCAATGATTTACTTTTTCATTTTCCATATAGACACATAGACCGCAGTAAAGTATACAAGGTAAAAGACTTGCGTCCAGATATGCCCTACGTGCAAGTGAAGGGATGTTTATACAACCTGCGAACCCTTGGCACCAAAGGTGGGCAGCGTTTGGTTGCAGAATTAAAAGACGATACAGGAACGCTTGAACTGGTTTGGTTTCAAGGGCATAAATGGATAAAAGAAAGTATTAAAGCCAATAAAGAATATTTGGTTTTTGGCAAGCCCAATGAGTTTAATGGAACCATCAACATAGTACATCCAAATTTAGACGACCCCGAGGATGCTGCCATAAAAAAGTACCTGCACATTATGCCCATGTACAATTGTACAGAAAAAATGAAGGCACGCGGTGTTGATTCAAAAACCATGATGAAATGGGTGAATACTTTATTATTGAATCCCGCATTTGATATTGAAGAAAGTTTATCTGAAAGTATTAAAACCACCAATGGTTTAATGGATAGAAAGGCTGCTTTGTTTACTATTCACTTTCCTGCAAACCCTGCAGCATTAGCCAAAGCCAGTCATCGCTTAAAATTTGAAGAGTTTTTCTTTATTCAATTAAAACTACTGCGCTATAAAGTTAAGCGCCACCAATTGTTCAATGGCATTAAATTAGAAAACATAGGTGAATTGTTCAATACTTTTTACCACAGTTGTTTGCCTTTTGAATTGACCAATGCACAAAAAAGGGTATTAAAAGAAATTAGGGCCGATGTAAAACGCGGCATACAAATGAACCGTTTGGTGCAAGGCGATGTGGGAAGTGGTAAAACAGTGGTGGCATTAATGAGCATGCTCATGACCATAGATAACGGCTACCAGGCATGTATGATGGCCCCTACGGAAATTTTGGCCACACAGCATTTTGAGACCATTTATCAATTAACCAAAACCCTGCCTGTGAAGGTTCAATTGCTAATGGGTTCGACCCCAGCAAGAGAGAAAAAGAAGATTTATTTGCAATTAGAGAACGGTGAAATTGATATCTTAATTGGCACCCATGCCTTGATTGAAAACAAGGTGAATTTT
The DNA here is from genome assembly GCA_947449515.1 of Bacteroidota bacterium. Lineage (GTDB taxonomy): Bacteria > Bacteroidota > Bacteroidia > UKL13-3 > UKL13-3 > B1. The sequence goes on along the minus strand of CANFSD010000210.1, from coordinate 1,120 downwards.
AAAAACTTGGGCATGGCCATAGTGGATGAACAACACCGATTTGGCGTAGAACAAAGAGCGCGTTTGTGGCAAAAAAACACCTACCCACCACATGTGCTGGTAATGACTGCAACGCCCATTCCGCGTACACTTGCCATGACATTATATGGAGATTTGGACACCTCTGTAATTGATGAATTACCTGCAGGAAGAAAACCTATTCAAACACTCATGCGCTATGACAGCAGCAGGTTGGCCGTTTATGGTTTTATGAAAAATGAAATTCAGAAAGGCCGACAAATTTACATTGTATATCCATTGATTGAAGAATCGGAGAAATTGGATTATAAAAATTTGGTAGAAGGCTATGAAATTATTTGCAAAGAGTTTCCCGAACCAACCTATAACGTTAGCATTTTACATGGCCGTTTAAAAACGGCTGAAAAGGAATATGAAATGAACCGATTTATTAGAGGGGAAACCAATATTATGGTTGCCACTACTGTAATTGAGGTTGGGGTAAATGTTCCCAACGCAAGTGTAATGATTATTGAAAGTGCTCAGAAATTTGGCCTCTCCCAATTGCACCAATTACGCGGCAGGGTTGGCCGCGGCGCCGACCAATCTTATTGCATATTGATGAGTGATGTAAAGAAAAGTGCAGAGGCAAAGCAACGCTTAAACACCATGGTTGAAACCACAGACGGATTTAAAATAGCCGAAGCCGATTTAAAATTAAGAGGTCCGGGCGAATTAGAAGGCACTGCCCAAAGTGGTATTTTAGATTTAAAAATTGGCGATTTGGCCAAAGACACCGCCATACTTGCTTTGGCAAGAACGGTTGCAGAAGAGGTATTAAGTAAAGACCCTGAATTTAAACTAGAGGAAAACAGGGCCATGGCAAAATTTGATGCCCTGTATAGAAAAACTGCCAAATGGGGCAGAATTTCTTAGCTCATTCTTTCCATTAAATCTTTAGCCGTATCAATTAGAATTTGCTTTTGCGTTGCCGGAACGCTTACATCATCAAGGTGTTGATAGGCTTTAGTTAAATACTGTTGCTTTTCTTTTTCTGCAAAGGCTTGGATTTGGTATTTGCTGTACAAGTTTAAAACTCCTTCAATTTTCTTCTCTTGGTTTT
>CANFSD010000209.1 GCA_947449515.1 Bacteroidota bacterium | reverse complement strand
TCTTGCGCGCTGGTAAGCAAGGCGGCCTTGTGCTCTTGGATTAAGCAATTGCAGCCCTGTGAATAATAATCGCCCACCCTGCCTGGTACGGCCATTACTTCTTTGTTATACGAATTTGCAATTTCTGCAGTTATCCGCGCTCCTCCTTTAATGGCTGTTTCAACCAATACCAATACATCACTCAAACCCGCCACAATGCGGTTTCTTTTAGGGAAATTCTCCCTATCTGGATTACTTAAGCTTGGGAACTCCGTTAACAAGCCCCCACAGCCTAACATTTTTTTTGCCAAAGCCTCATGCTGACTGGGATAAATTCTATCCAATCCATGCGCCAAAACACCTATGGAAGGTATTTCATTTTGCAAGGCAGCTTTATGGGCTATGCCATCTATTCCCATTGCCAAGCCACTCACCACTTGAATGTTTTGTTCTTTTAAATCTGCTATTAATTTTTGCGTGAATTGCTTACCATATTCGCTGGCACGGCGCGTTCCTACTATGCCAACCATGCGACTTGCGTTCGGGTCAAAATTACCCAAACCAAATAAGAGGCAAGGCGCATCCTGCAGGTCTTTTAAACGAAATGGATAATTGTTATCGAGGTAGAAATAGGTATTTATTTTATGCTTTTCAATAAACAGACATTCCTTTTCTGCACGATCAAAATTGCGGAAGGAAACAATATTATTTGCAAGCACCTCTCCTATACCGGGTATGCGCAGGAGCTTCGCTTTTTTCTCTTTAAATACAGCTTCAACGCTTCCACAATAGCTAATAAGATTTTTTAACAAAACATCACCAATGCCAGGGATGAGCTTTAATGAAATTTGATACAATAGGTCTGGGGTAGACGACATATCGGCAAGAAATTAGGGTTATTTTTTCAATAGGGAGTCAAGGGTATATTGGATGGTTTTTTCAATAACAGCTTGTCCATTTGCACTAAATTGGTGATTTATTCGGTTGGCAACTATTGCATTTACAGCAATGGCTTTGAAACCAAATAATTTGCTCAATCCCAAAATTGCGGCCGTTTCCATTTCAAAGTTGGTAACACGCAGGCCATCTATTCGTAGGGCCGACAAACGTTCTACCAATCCCATAGACTTAATGCCTGCGCGCAAATAACGACCTTGCGGCGCGTAAAAACCGCTGCAAGTTGCGGTTATTCCTTTGATACTTTGCTGGTCGAATTTTGCCAATAAGTCGGCATTGGCATTAAACAAATAAGGTTTCAGAAAATCCAATCCCAATTCATTTTTCAGGTATTCCACATCCTTATCCGGCTCCACCTCATAATACCAAGTAAGATGGTCGAGCCCAAGGCCATGGGTGGAAACCAAAATTGAATCAACCTCAATATCTGATTGGAGTGCGCCGCTTGTGCCCACCCGGATCAATTTTAAATCGCGTTTTTCGGATTTTACTTCGCGGGTTTCCATATTTACATGCGAAAGAATATCCAATTCATTTAAAACGATATCAATATTGTCTGTTCCAATTCCGGTAGACATAACGGTTAAACGCTCATTTCCTATATACCCTGTATGGGTAATAAACTCACGTTTTTGCTTCACCAATTCAATGCGGTCAAAATGTTTTGAAACTTGTGGAACACGCTCAGGGTCACCCACTAAGAGTAAAGTATCTGCCAGGTCTTCCGGCAGTAGATGCAAGTGGTAAACAGAGCCATCTGCATTCAATATTAATTCACTTGATGGTATTTTAGTGCTCATTCTTTATAATTGTAGTACACTGCTAAGTAAAACAATTACCTTTGTAAACAAAAACCTAAACTTTAGAAATGGAAAAGAAAAAAAACATCATGTTAGTGCCCGTAGATTTTTCTGAAATCTCACTCAATGCATTAAATCATGCGGCCCAGGTTGCCAAGCATTTTGATAACGACCTTGTTTTGTTAAGTATTTTAGAGGAAGATTTCCTTAGCAATATTTTCAGCTTTAGCAAAAATGACATCAAAGACAACCTTGCTAAAGAAGCGTTAATGAACAGGCTGAAAGAAAAGTCAATTGAAATCAATTCTAAGTTTGGTATCAATTGCAAAATTGATGTGAGAGCAGGTAAAATATACAAGACCGTAATTGAAGCAGCAGAAGAACATGGCTGTGATTGCGTTATTATGGGAACCCATGGTGCCAGTGGTGTAGAACGCGTAATTGGTAGCAATGCAAGCAGGGTAATTAGTTACAGTACAATGCCGGTAATTGTGGTAAAAACAGATAAAAACCCTAATGCTTATAAAAACATTGTTTTCCCTTTAGACCTTTCAAAAGAATCTAAACAAAAAATGAAATGGGCTATTCATTTAGGTAAATCATACAATTCAACTATTCATGTATTAAGTTATAAAGTAGGTGATGAATTTTTGGATAATAAATTAGCTGCTAACTTGAAACAAATCCAACATATTTTTGAAGAAAATGGCGTTGCCCATACCGAAACTATTTTGGAAAACGACAGCGATTTTGCACGTCAAACATTAGAGTTTGCTGAAACCAAGGGTGCAGATTTAATTATGATCATGACCCAACAAGAAACAGATAAATCTATCAGAGAATATATTATTGAAACCTACGCACAACAAATTGTAAATGATGCTGGTAATGTGCCTATTTTCTGTGTGAACCCACACTACGAAATGTACAAAAGTGAATTTGTAATTTAATTTTCAAATTCCTTTAAAACAAAAAAACCTCGGTGAAAACTGAGGTTTTTTTGTTTAGTAAAGGTTGGCCGGAGCCATTGGTTTTGTAAAGGTTGGCCGAAGCCGTTGGTTTATTGTAAAGGTTGGCCGAAGCCACTTGGTTCTATTTAGGGATTTGGAAAAACACTTTTAAATATGCTGCATTGCCAAATACATAATGCTAATTACCAATTTAATGCCAATAAGAACAAAATGCTAAAATACAAGCAGTTACGCTTTTGGCACAGCCTTTAAAATATCCCAAAACAATACAAAAACACAACATATTCCCAAAAAGAGAAAGCAGTATAGCGTTTACCCCTTTGCAATACGTGCCATATTGCTAGCTAAAAACATACATTTGAAAATGGAATTTCGCACCTTACATCAATTCGCTCCTATAGATAAAGCAATAGGCTACGAGGATAAAATA
>CANFSD010000208.1 GCA_947449515.1 Bacteroidota bacterium | reverse complement strand
TCTCCGGCCTCTGTAACGCCAAGGTGAAGAGGGTAATGCATGTTGTTTTGGTTCATGGTTTGAACCAATAAGCGGTAGGCTTGCACCATTACTTGAGGGTTGCTTGCCTTCATTGATAAAACCAAATTGTGAAAACCTTGGTCTTCTGCAATTCTTAGAAATTCCATAGCAGATTCAACCATTCCCATTGGGGTGTCGCCATACCTGCTTAGGATCCGGTCGCTCAAACTTCCATGATTGGTTCCAATACGCAGTGCCGTTCCGTATTCTTTACAAATATTTAGGAGCGGAATAAATTTTTCTCTGATCCGATCCAATTCTGCTGCATAATCCTGGTCTGTATAATCTAATACTTGAAATTTCTTTTTGTCTGCGTAATTGCCCGGGTTGATCCTTACTTTTTCTACAATTCTAGCTGCCATTTCGGCTGCATTGGGTGTAAAGTGAATATCGGCTACCAATGGAACCTGGCAACCTCTTTTTTGCAATTCTTTTTTTATGTTGGCTAGGTTCTCTGCTTCATTAATACTAGGAGCAGTTAGCCTAACCAATTCGCAGCCGGCATCAACCATTCTAAGGATTTGGTCAACAGAAGCCATGGTGTTCATGGTATCCGTTGTGGTCATACTTTGTATGCGAATAGGGAAGTCACTTCCCAATTTTAAATTGCCTATAGAAACCGTATTGGTTTTCCTTCTTTTAAAGTCGGTAAGACTACTTACAAAAAGAGGTGTTTGAATCATATTTGTATAACGAATAAAGCTGTATAAATGTTCTAAAATTATTAAATATCGCCTAATTGCGGTCTAATGAGAATTTCCTCCACATTGCTTTGTGGTGAAAGAGCGTAAGCGTTATAAATCATATTTGCAATGTCTTCCACTGGCATAAATCTATCTTTAGGAAGGTCTGAATTTTTCCAGCTTTCTGTATAAGTTGCGCCTGGAAGGATTGCCGTAACTTTAACTTTTTTGGTTTTAAGTTCTTCTCTTAATATATTGTTCATGCCAAGCATGGCATGTTTGCTAATACTGTAAGAACCGCCATTGGTGTAGGCTGTAATACTTGCAGTTGAGCAGATGTTAAATACATGTCCGCTTTTTTGTTTGACCATTGGAGGAATAATTATTCTGCTCAAGTGATAGGCACTGCTCATATTTGTTAGCCATTGTTTTTCAAACGCACCCTCTTCTTCTTCAAGGATGCTGCCTGGTAAAAAGGTGCCCGCATTGTTTACCAATACATCTATTATTCCAAATTCCTTTAAAACATCTTTTGCAAAAACCTTAAGGAGTTCGGCATTGGCTAAATCACAAACTTCCATGAAGAAATGTTGCTTGGGGTATTTTGTGCTTAGCTTAGTGAAAAGTTTTTTTAGGTCTTTTTCTTTGCGGGAACATCCGGCAACATTGAATCCTTCTTGTGCAAATTTTTGAACAATAGCGAGGCCAATTCCCTTTGTGCAGCCACTCACCAAAATACTTGGCTTGGAGTTTTTCTTTTTCATGGTGTAGCGAAATTATTGCTTTTGCTTGTAAAGTTCAGAAATATTTGTGATTTCTTGCGCCAAACTGCTTGGTATTTGTGGTTATTTGGGAATAAGTTATATTTACCTCGGTTTAAAATAATAAAAAACACAAAGTTTAAATGAAGTTTTTGGAACAATTTGGGAGGTATATTCTTTTCTTAAGAGCTTGTTTTCGCAAGCCAGATAAATGGCGCATGTTTTGGCGTTCATTTTTTACAGAGGTATATAAAATGGGAAATGATTCTTTTTTAATTGTTTCCATTATTTCCATGTTTATTGGTGCGGTTGCTGTAATTCAATTTGGAAGTCAGTTGCAAGGTAGTTTGGTGCCAATGACTATTTTGGGAAGAATTGTGCGAGATGCCAATATTTTAGAATTTTCTCCAACCATTACCGCCTTGGTTATGGCAGGTAAAATTGGTTCAAACATTGCTTCTGAAATAGGCACCATGAAGGTGAGTGAGCAAATAGATGCTTTAGAAATTATGGGTGTAAATGCCGCAAGTTATGTTGCTTTGCCTAAAATATTTGCGGCCTTATTTGCAGTGCCTGCTTTGGTTACTTATAGCATGTTTTTAGCAAATGTGGGTGGTGCAATTTCTTGTTATTTTTCTGAAATGGTTTCGGTTGATACCTATGTGCAAGGCTTGCGAATGGATTTTAATTCGTTTTTTATTACGCATTCACTAACCAAAGCAGTTACTTCTGCTTTTTTAATTGCTACCATTTCTTCTTATAATGGATACCAAACAGAAGGTGGAGCATTGGAGGTTGGTTCGGCCAGTACCAAAGCAGTGGTGCAGAGTTGTATTGCCATTATTTTCTTTGATTATATTTTAACCCAAATAATGTTGTACTAATGATAGCTTTAAAAGATATTAGTAAATCGTTTAATGGTAGGCCTGTTTTACAAAATGTGAATGCTACCTTCAATAAAGGTAAATGTAGTTTTGTTATTGGTGCCAGTGGGGGAGGGAAAAGCGTACTGATGAAATGTATGGTAGGTTTACTTTCGCAAGACAGTGGTGTTATAGATTTTGATGGCCGTGATTTTTTGAATTTAGATTACTATAAAAAGAAAGAATTACGACAAGAAATAGGTATGTTGTTTCAAGGTGGAGCTTTGTTTGATTCATTAAGTGTAGAAGACAATGTTGCCTTCCCTTTGCGCATGTTTACCAATTTTAGTAAAAGTGAAATCTTGGATAGGGTTAATTTTTGCTTGAAGCGCGTAAAATTAGAAAATGTAAACAAGCTATTTCCTTCAAATATTAGTGGTGGTATGAAAAAGCGCGTGGGTATTGCGCGCTCCATAGCAATGAATCCCAAATACCTTTTTTGTGACGAACCAAACAGTGGTTTAGACCCATTAACATCAAGGGTAATTGATGAATTAATTATGGAGATTACGGAGGAATATGGAATTACAACCATAGTAAATTCTCATGATATTAAAAGTGTGTTTGATATGGGTGATCACATAGTGTTTATTTACCAAGGAAAAAGCTTGTGGGAGGGTACAAAGGATCAATTGCGTAACTCAGGAAATAAAGAGCTTGAGCTGTTTATTAAGGCGAGCGAGTTTTAATAGTTATTTAATTTGTAAAGCCTAATACATTAGG
>CANFSD010000207.1 GCA_947449515.1 Bacteroidota bacterium | reverse complement strand
TTTACCGCAGTATTATGGGTAACCAAGCTGCAGCCTATGGTTTAATAGCCGCTTCAGTAAAATCTGGTTTGCCATTGTTTTACGGAACTTATCCAATTACACCAGCTACAGATATCTTGCACGATTTATCTAAGTACAAAAATTTTGATATCAAAACCTACCAAGCCGAAGATGAAATTGCAGGTATCTGCGCTTCAATTGGAGCTGCCTTTGGTGGGCACTTGGCTGTAACGGGTTCTTCTGGACCAGGTATTGCCCTAAAAGGTGAAGCAATTGGTTTGGCCACTATGTTGGAATTGCCTTTGGTAATTGTAAATATTCAAAGAGCGGGTCCAAGTACAGGTTTGCCAACCAAAACAGAGCAAGCAGATTTAATGCAAGCCATGTATGGTAGAAATGGCGAGTGTCCTGTAATTATTCTTGCAGCACAATCTCCATCAGATTGCTTTACCTTGGCATTTGAAGCATGTAAGTTGGCTTTACAACACATGATTCCAGTATTCTTCTTAAGTGATGGTTATATTGCCAATGGTGCTGAGCCATGGAAATTCCCAAGTGCAGCAGATTTGCCTGAAATTAAAGTTTCATTTGCACCAGCAAGAAAAGCAGATGATGCCAAATTTATGCCTTACGAAAGGGACGAAAAATTAAGCAGACCTTGGGCTATTCCTGGTACAAAAGGATTGGAACACCGTATTGGTGGACTTGAAAAACAAAACATCACGGGTAATATCAGTTACGATGCAGCTAACCATGAATTAATGGTTCACTTGCGCCAAGAAAAAGTAGATAAGGTGGCAGATTATATTCCTGAACAAACCATTGACAATGGCGAAGAATCTGGTGATTTGTTAATTCTAGGATGGGGTGGAACCTATGGCGCCTTAAGAACAGCAACCAGTCAATTGATTGCTGAAGGCTACAAAGTTTCTCATTCACATTTGAGATACATTAACCCATTCCCTAAAAATTTAGGTACCTTGTTGTCTAAATTTAAAACAGTAGTGGTGCCAGAATTAAACAATGGTCAATTGGTTAAAATTATTCGTGATAAATATTTTATTGACGCTATTCCATACAATAAAATTCAAGGGCAACCTTTCATGAGTCATGAAGTAGTAAATAAAATCAAACAAATTTTAGATTAATCACAAATTCTGGTTTCAGAATAATAAAAAATTATATGGCAGAAGTAATAGAAAAATTAACGTCTAAAGACCTAGCATCAGACCAAGAAGTGAGATGGTGCCCAGGTTGTGGCGATTATTCCATCTTGAAGCAAGTGCAAACGGTTATGCCTGATTTAGGTAGACCAAAAGAAGAATTTGTGTTTATCTCAGGTATTGGTTGCTCATCAAGGTTTCCATATTACATGGATACTTTTGGTATGCACTCTATACACGGTAGGGCAAATGCAATTGCTACAGGTTTAAAAGCTACCCGCCCAGATCTTTCTGTTTGGGTAATCTCTGGTGATGGCGATTCAATGAGTATTGGTGGTAACCACTTTATTCATATGTTTAGAAGAAATCCTGATTTGAATTTGTTGGTATTCAACAATCAAATTTATGGTTTAACCAAAGGGCAATATTCTCCAACTTCAGAAAAAGGAAAAGTAACCAAATCAACCCCAATGGGTTCTATTGATTACCCTTTTAATCCAATTGCGTTGAGCCTAGGTGCAGATGCTACCTTTGTTGCAAGAAGTATGGACAGAGATCCAAAACACTTGCAAGCAATGATTCGCAGGTCATACGAACACAAAGGAACATCCATGGTAGAAATCTATCAAAATTGTAATGTATTCAATGATGGCGCTTTTGAAATTTTTACCGAGAAATCGAGTAAGAAAGAACAAGTGTTAATGATGGAACATGGTAAACCTTTGATCTTTGGAGAAAACAATGATAAGGGTATCAAATTAGATGGTTTCAAACCAGTGATTGTAGATGTAAACGAAAGTAATATCAACGATCTTTGGATCCATGATGAAACAGATTTGGTAAAAGCTACTATCCTTTCTAGGTTCTACGATGATCCTTCTACAGAAGGCCATTTCCCTAGACCATTTGGCGTGTTTTATGTAAATAACAACAAGGCTACATTTGATGAATTATTTAAAGACCAAATTGCTTACGCCAAAGAAAAACAAGGCGCTGGCGATTTAGATAAATTAATAGCAGGTAAAGAAACTTGGGTTGTAAACTAAGTTGAATTTTCCTCCAATGAAAAGGCTGCAAAATTTATTTTGCAGCCTTTTTTGTTGCCCTTAAAATTTGATTAAAAAAAGGCGATTATTTTTATATTCTATAAAAATCAATTTCATTTTGATATTTTTGATTTGTGCCAATTTCTTTAATTGGATAAATAAGCCCCTCAAAATGAAAAAAATACTAAAATTTACTTTTGTACTAATACTTATTTGTATTTCTGGCATTACCTATACCAATACATCTGGCCCCTCTGGAGGATTAACTGGTGCACCAAGTGAGGGAAATTGCACTTCTTGTCATGCAGGTAGCGCCATTACCTCTGGAACTGCATTTAGTTCAATTACTTTAACAGGTATACCTGCAGGTGGATATATTCCTGGAACAGCTTATACACTTACCTTAGGAGGTGGCACTGCGGCAACAGCTAAAAATGGTTTTCAAATTACAGCATTAAATGCTTCCAATGCTATGGCAGGAACCTTTACTGCAGGAACAGGTTCGCAAAGTATTACAAGTGGCGCCCGCTCTTATTTGGGTCATACTTCTGCAGGAACTTCTTTAAGTAGTTATACCTTTAACTGGACGGCCCCAAGCACCGCTGCTGGCCTTATTACATTCTATGTTTCTTATAATGGTAGTAATAATAATAGCTCAGATGTTGGCGATGCGATTTATGTGAAATCTTTTTCGTTCAATGTAGGAAATTTACCAACTGCTAGTATAACTGGGCCAGCTAATAACGCAGTTTTCTGTTTAGGTGATACTGTAAAGTTTACTGGAACTGCCACCAATAATCCAACAGCTTATTATTGGCAGTTTTTAGGAAATTCACCTGCTTCGTCTGCGCTTCAAAATCCTGCCATCGTTTTTACGCAAGCAGGATATACAACAGTTCGTTTAACAGCCGCCAATGCAAGTGGAACTTCTCCTGTAACAAGCATCAT
>CANFSD010000206.1 GCA_947449515.1 Bacteroidota bacterium | reverse complement strand
TTGAATTATTCGTAGGCTGCCCTTTTCTTTTTGGTTTCTACGGTAGCTTTTTCATTTCCAAGGTTTGCATAAACTTGTTGGATGCTGAATAAAATATCACGCATGTATGCGTATTTCTCCTTCTTCTTGTCAGCGTTTTCTTCACCCTTTTGTTCAGCCAAAGCCAAAGCCTGGTTAAAGTAATTTAAAGCCACATTTAAGATTTCATCCTTTTGCTTTTTCAATGGATTGTATCTTTTATCGTACTCAGCTTGGGTGATATTGCTAGGAATAGCATTGATTTTTTCCGCAAATTCAGTGGTTTTGTTATTGGTTAAAGCGCCCAAATTGTAATAGGCATCTATGTAATCTGGATTTAACTCCACCACTTTTTTGTAATTTTCTTCCGCTTTTGCGGCAAATTCTTTACTCTTAGCAACTTGTTCATCGTATGCTTTTTGGTATTTAGCAGCAGCGGTTGTATAACCGGCTTTCTTTGTTGGAACCTTTTCTATTAAAGCTTTCTTCTTTAATGTTGAAACTGTATCACGGCTAAAACGCGCTTTCTTTAATTGGTCATTTGAAAAGCTTTCATAAACATTTCCTCTTACATAAAGCAATTGCATATCCTCAGGATTCAATTCCAAGGCAGCATTCAATTTATCTAACAATACATCCTGGCGTCCCATTGCCAAGTAAATATTCAGTTCTTGGTTAATCAAATCTTTTTCACTTGGGTACTTGGTTCGACCCAAATCCATGTATTTTAAGGCTCCTACTGTATCTTTTTCATCCAAATAGATATTTACCATTTGCATGTAAATTAAATGGTCGTTATAATCTAGATCCATTAATTTTTGGATGTATTGCTTGGCGTGTGGATTATCGTTTCCTTGAATTGAGGCATAAGCCATATTCAAATAGATATTCTTTTCAGAAAGGTTATTGGTTTTTAAAACATTGTTTTCGTCGTAGGCAATAACCTCTAAAACCATTTGATAATATTTAAGTGCACCTGCATAGTCTTTCTTCTCATAGGCAGAAATACCCTTATTCCAACACATAAAAGCGCTGTTTAGTATGGCATTTTCCTTACAATAATATTTGTATCGACCTTTAACATCTGATTCAATACATTTTTTGCAACCACTGAAAAACTTCTCAGTTAAATCGGCATCCACTAATTTTTCAAAAGCAGGATTTCTATAAACTGTATCTAAAATAGCCACATAATAAAACCATGCCTTAGGATCATCCTTGGTTTCTGGGTCAAGAATTGCCACCTCAATGGTTTTTTTAGCATCCTCTAATTCGCCATTTCTTAAATAGATAGCAGCACTTTCTACATTGCTTTTCTGTGCGAAGGCTTGTAAGCTCATAATGGCCAAGCCAATTAACAATAATTTTTTCATCGTTTCAATTTTTAAAGGTTTTGAAAATATTTCTAAATATCATCCACTATTTGAGTAGTCAACAAATTTTAGAAAAGGTTCAATTTGCCTTTTGTATTTACAAACATAAGGCAAAACTATTTCGGGTTCAAGTTTTATACCAAGAATGCGATAAGAATAATAATTATTTGATATAAAACACAAAAGCCCCAGAAAATTCTGAGGCTTTTGTGTTTTAATTGAAACTTATTTGATTAGTTTTTCTCAGAGGTAGCAACTTCTACTTCTTTGTAATCTATAATTTTATAACCTAATTTCTCAATTGGCACTTTAATTTTTTCTTTGTCGCCAACAATTAAGATAATCATTTTTTCTGGTTGCAAAATTTCTTTGGCAATGGCATCAATTTCTTCTTTTGTTAATGCTTTAATAGTAGCATTTTGTTGACGGATATAATCTTTTGGTAAATTGTATTCTACCAATCTATTAAAGAAACTAGCCTTTTGGAAATTGGTTTCATAACGCAAAGCATCACTTTGGGTAATTGAGTTTTTCATGAAATCCAATTCTTCCTCTGTAATACCTGTTGCTTTGTAGTTATTAACCTCATACATGATTTCTCTTAAAGCGCTATCTGTTGCCGAGGTGCGAACCCCAGTTGCTATGCGGTACATGCCTGGACGGTCTCTGTAACCAGAATTGCTAGAAGTAATGCCATAAGTAAAGCCTTTGTCTTCACGCAGGTTTAGGTTTAAGCGGCTGTTAAAGCTACCTCCCAACGGGTAATTCATTGCTGTGGTTTTAAAGAATTTACCATTCCAATCGTAAACTTGGCCAAGGTTACCAATACGAATTTCTGATTGTGCGGCTTTGTATTTATCTACCAACATTACTTGGTTGCCAGTGGCAGCTGCTGCTGCAGAGGCTGCAACGGCAGGTATTACCACACCTTTTTTCTTCCAATTTTTCAAGAAATCTAATTTACCCATAATTTCTGCTTCAGTAACATCACCAACAATGGTTACCGTTGCAAAATCGGGTGCATAGAATTTATCGTAGTAGTTTTGAATATCTTTAATGGTCATGGCTTTGATTGACTTCAAAGTTCCATTAACAGGCTCTGCAGCAATAGTTTTACCATAGATTAACTTTGCAAAAGCTAAGTCAGCAGTTGAACCTGCATCATATTTTTGCGAATTAATTCCTTGGTAATTTTGTGATTGGTTCAACTTAAACTCATCTGAATTGAATTTAGGGTGCATCAATTTTTCTTCTACCAATTTCAAAGTTGCATCTAGGTTCTTTTTCATACAAATTACTTGCATAAAATGATTGTCTGAACCTGCGCCAAAATTGATAGAGCTACCCAATTTATCCAATTCATTTTCCATTTGCTCACTGGTATAATTTTGGGAAGCCTCCCCCATCATAGCTGCAGTTAAATTGGCCAAACCACTTTTTGCAGGATCACCAACGGCAATGTTTCCACCTTTCATATTTAAAAGAATGGTAACCATTGGAGATTCTTTGGTTTCAGAACCAATTACCTTGATACCATTGTCCCAATTGGTAGTATAAAAACTAGGTATTTCAGTAAGTTTAGCTGGGCCTGGAGCAGGACGTTTGCTTCTATCGAAATTGTCTTTTGGTGCAGTATAGCTCAATCCTTTGTATTCCAATTCTGTTTTAACAGCCGTACCAGAACTTTGTGTTTCTTTTGCTTCATCCTTATTGGCAGCGGCATTGGCTTTCTTAGGGAAAACATTTACCAGTGTATAATTTTTACCCTTA
>CANFSD010000205.1 GCA_947449515.1 Bacteroidota bacterium | reverse complement strand
TAGTTTCTGCAGCTATTTGAATGTTTCTATTGAGCAATTGTTTGCCATTTTCATCTCGAATTTCTACATGTGAATTGCTGTAAAGCATTATTGCTTTCTTATTAATGCCATTTGAAACCGTTTGCACATGGTTAAAATACGGAGCGGCATATGTTTTTGTTTGAGTAGGCTTAGAACTTGAATAATAAATTTGATACAATTGGTTCGAATCTATTGCAGTTACAAGGAAAGCACCCGTATCTATTGAAGTAATTTTTACATCAATAAACGACAATGTGCTATCAATTTTTATTTTATCAAAGACTTTGGCTTGGGTGTTTAGGAAATTAATTTTACCCTTTTCATTCAGTGCCCAATATACTTGTGCGCCATTGTAATTAAACGTTCCAACTGATGATTTAAAGTTTGGAAATACTTCTTTTGGATTCCAAGAAGGTAGCAACCTGCCCTGACTGTTAAAGGCCGATACTTTGTAATAAATTCCAGTAGCAAAAACCTGGTAATTTCTATCCTTATTGGGATCAAAAACAGGTACAGTATAATTGGTACCCGTAGGTATCCAAACAGGCCATCCTGCTATGTTTTTGCCATTTTCATCTATGAGGTAAATTTGGTGATTGGTATTGAACAGCCATTGGCGTTTTCCATTGTTAAACAAATCCAATTCTTCAATGCCAGAAATGATTTTTCCATCCAATTTGTTTTTCCAGAGCACCTTGCCTTCGCGGTCAATCATGTACAATTGTGATTTTGCATCTTGGGCCAAAATAACATGTGTTCCTAAACCATAGTTATAGCGTACTTGTGGCGTAGCAATAAGCGTTGTATCTAATGGAATAGCCCAAACCTGCTCTGTTTTTTCTGGTTTTGCAATGTTAAATCGAACCAATAACTGCGTGGCAAATATTTTATCGTTGCTACCTGCAAATTGAATAGCCATGCGTTGTGCACGTTTGTACGAACCCATGTTTTGGTTGATTAAACTAAACCAATCATTGTTCAAGAAATTCAAAGCAAATTTTGGTGCATGGTCGTTCATGACCAAAATTTCAAGGTTTGAATTGGGCGATAATTTGCTCTCAAAATCGCTGTAATTGGCCTGTTTGTTCAGTAATTTTTGTTCTGCCCAACGGTTTTTTAATACCCGTAATATCTGTGGATTATTGGCAAAGAAATAATAACCTTGGTAATTGATATAATAGCTGGCCTCCATCCCTTCGAACAAATCTGTAAAGTAAAACTTAAACACATCTCCCAAATATGCCCTGCTAATATCTGCTTGTAGGCTGCTGCTATCTAAAGCTAAATGGGTGGTATCCGAATCTTTTTTCCTTTGAACTGCACGTTCCATTTCCTTCAACAATTGTTTAAATCCAGACTCATCTGAACTTTCAATAGCGGTTACATAACAACTGTCTTTCCATAAACCCGGCTCATCAATGGCAATTAAGGCTGCGTGGTTTCCAAATTTGCTGGCAAGTTTTTCGGCAAAGGGCAATTGCACAGCTTTTTCTAAACTATCTATATATGATTTATAGTTTGTAAATAGTTTTTCATTTAAAAGGTATTCATTTACATTTTTATAAAATGCATTGTAACCATTAAATCCAAAGGTGTAGGCAAAATGAATTCCATCTGGCAACAATGGCCTTAAATTGTTTTCAATGGGTGCTTGGCTGTTTAAAAGATCAAGGTATTGAAAATTGGTTTCATGCGTTTGTGCTGCACCTTTTAAAAGGAGTTCTTCATCGTTGTAATTAACAGTATAAACAGCCTTCTCCGCAAAGTTCTTTAGAATAGAAAAGGCATTTTGGTAATTTTCTGTACTGGCACTTTGGATAATGTTTGCCAAATTTTTATAGTTCAAATAAATATTTAATCCTGCACCACTGTTTTTAACAAAGGATAATTTATCGTCTTTAATGGTTTCATTGTTTTGCTGCGAAATTTTCAATAAAGCCATTTCTACCAAACTACCATCTGGCGAAAAAAGCATGAGTTTACTTTTAAAGGCCAAGCTAAAATGATCACCATCCTTAAAATCTGTAAAATCAAACAATTCTTGGTTCATGAATTTTCTTTTAGAAACCTTGAACCTATTAGGGAAGTTCAATTGAAAAAAGCTCATGATATCTGCCGGGTCAACATCCTTTTGTGTTTGCACCGCCATTAAAAAGGAAATGGATTTATTATTAAAGGTGTGAAAAGAATAGGTAGCCTGCCCATTGCTAAACCAATCCGACATGGTTTCATTTGTTTTAATAAGGCTATCGTAAAAAGAAAGTTGTTGGTAAAAAGACGCAATTTTTTCATTCGACATTAAGTTCTGAATGAATGCTGCCTCACATAGGTTTCTTAGGTCTTCGCTGCTATTTTTAGATTCCAAAATGATGGCTGCATTGTCTGGAACAATATAAATGGGTTTTATATTTTTATCTTCAATTTGGGCAAAATAGAGGTATATGCCTAGCGCGAGGGCAACCGAGAAAACAACGCTTAAAATGCTCAATAACTGCTTGTTCATAATGAATGTTCGAAATTAATTTGCCAAAATCACTTGTTACATTTAACTTGTTCACAAGTTCACACCCTTTGTTTATGAAACATACACATAGAATATACACCCGATTAGGCTTTTTATTGGCGGCATTTGCTGTAATTTTTGGTGCATTTGGCTCACATGTATTAAAGGAAATGATTGGAGAAACGGATCTCAATACCTTTGATATTGGGGTTCGCTATCAAATGTACCATGCCTTGGCCATTATTATTTTGTCGTTGAGCCATAGAAAATTTGAAGAAAGTAAATTAGATGTTTCACTGGGTTTATTCTTTGCCGGTATCTTAATTTTTTCGGGTAGTTTATATTTATTGGCTACCAGAAATATTTGGGGCGACGATTCATACCGAATTCTTGGCGCCATTACACCACTTGGTGGTATCTGTTTTATTAGCGGTTGGTTGTTGCTTTTCTTCAAAGGTTTTTTACCAGATGATGCGGCCCTTGGAACCGAAGTTGCAAGCAGTGAATCCAAATCAAAAAGGAAACACCGCAGACATCATAGAAGTTCTTCTGAAGATAAAATGAGCGAATAATAATCGCTGTTATTTTCTATCGAGCAACTCATATAGTTTATCATTTCCCAAAGAATCTAAAAGTTCTAGCTTAAATTTCTCATTCAATTC
>CANFSD010000204.1 GCA_947449515.1 Bacteroidota bacterium | reverse complement strand
TTGCAGCTGATTCTGGGAAGGTTTCCCTTTCTATGAATAATTTATTTAACACCCAGTTTAATGTGCCAATTCTATTAAAATACGCTCCGCGCACAAAGAATAATAAGGGTAAATTTACCATGGCATTGGGGGTAATTGGAACTTTTAATATTTATACCCATTTGCGTGTAGTTTCTTCGGCAAAAGGATATACGGAAGACCTACAAATAAAAGACAACTTTAATATGAATCCGTTTGGTGCTATGGGAACCCTTAGAATGAGTTATGGTTGGTTACATACCTTTGCCAATTATAGTTTAACGCCTTATTTTAAAACACAAAACAATAATCCAGATTTAAGATTGTTCTCTATTGGGATTGCTATTTTACCTAGGGGTTAATTAAAATTACTCCTTAGTAAATGCATAAAAAAAGGCTGTTGAATTTCTTCTACAGCCTTTTTTTTTATTGATTGGTATTGCTTATTCAGCAATAACTAATTTTTGTGTTGTTGTGCTATTACCAGCAGTGATGCTGATCATATAAACACCAGGATTTAAGCTTGATAAATCCATTGGTAATTCATAAGAACCTGCAGCAGTTTTACCGAAGTTAATAGTTTTAACGCTTTGTCCAACTAAGTTTAATACTTCAATCTTAACATCAGCATTGGTTTTAGTTTCAAAATTTGCTTTTACCAAACCTCTGCTTGGGTTAGGATAAATGCTGCTGATGCTTACTTGATCATTTTCATTGATACCAGCACCAATTGTACCTGTAACAGTTAAATGGAAGAATGATTCTAAGAATAAATCATTTGTAAATGCATTACCAGAAACATAACCTTTCCATGAGTTTGCATTACCATCATCTTTGTATGAAGTGCTTTTTAAAGCGAACAATGAGGTGTTAAAGAAATTTTGGTTCGACCAACCTGTAGCACCAGCATTTTGTTGGAAGTAGCAGCCAAAATAATTTGTTCTACGCATGTTTGTAGGAGCAGTCATAGGATTTAATTCATAAATCATAACAGCTGTGTCATTACCTAAAACGGTTGGAACACCAGATTTGAAGGTATAAGACATTGCTACTAAGTTGTTAGTAGTAGAACCATTTGAATTTGCAGTGATTTCCATGCCAGCAGGTGCGGCAATTTGTCCAAATTTAGTAGTCCAGCTGTTTTCAAAACCACCGTTGTTATTATTACAACGTGTAGTATCAAAAATGCCATTATCGCCTCTATCCAAAAGGATTTTTTGAATAGAAACATAGTTAGCTGGAATACGTTTGGTGTAATCCCAATCAACAATAGCTAGTTTATCTCCAGAAGAAGTGAAGCTTAATTTTTTGATTTGCGCACCAGCAAAGTAAGCAACAAATAAAGTATCTACAACTTTAGCTTTACCACCCATACCGTCTGAGATTGAGTCTACATTACGTACATATAAATATTGGAATCCAATACTGTCACATTTGTAGCTGTTGAAACGAGATAATTGGTTTTGAGGCCAAGTAGTTAAGTTGATTAATTCATCTTTTGGATCTAATACTTGTCCAACACTTTGCCAAGCACCATATCTGATAGAACCATCATCTTGTACATTTTTAGCCAAAGAATCTTGAACCAAAAAGTTTACGAATGGGGTTAAACTAGCACCAACATTGCTTTGATCCATCATATCCATGATTGAATACCAGTCAGAAATCATTGTTCCACCTTTGCCTAAAGATTTGGTTTGGAATGGATTTCTAGCTTCGCCTACTGCTTGGAAACGACGGTCTTTGCTGTTGTCAATTTTTTGAGCCATTGCAGCACTTCCGATAGTTAAGGCAGCAAGGGCAGTTAGTAACAATTTTTTCATTTTTATGATTTTTTTTGAGGTTTCGAATTTAGATATTTCTGAATAATATGCAAGTTAGACAATAATCTTAATAAAATGGTTGTATCAATTGGAAATTTCCACCCAATTTCCATCTTCCCTTATTAGGTCAATGAGCAGATCTACAGCAAGGGCTGTGTCTACAGATTTTTTTACCACTTCTTTACCTTTGTATAGGGTAATTTTACCTGGCCCCGAACCAACATAGCCATAATGCGCATCTGCCATTTCACCTGGCCCATTTACAATACAACCCATAATGGCAATTTTTATTCCCTTTAGGTGGTCGGTTCTTTTTCTAATTAATGCCGTGGTTTCTTGCAAATCAAAAAGGGTTCTGCCACAGCTAGGACAGCTAATATATTCTGTTTTGCTTATGCGTGTTCTAGCGGCTTGCAATATCCCAAAAGAAATATCATTGATTCTTTTTTGAGGCAAATCTGCATTTAAGAAAAAGATTCCTTCTCCAAATCCATCTATTAGTAAGCTTCCGCAATCAGTACTGCTGTATAGCATGTTTAGCTCAAGGGCTGTTTGTGATGCATTTGCCAGTTCGTAATTTAGTCCGTAAACCACTGGGACATTAATATTTTTCTCAGCCAATAGCCCAAGTGTATTTCTCAAATCGGGGAGTGAATTGGCGTGGGTAGATTGAATAATTAATACAAGATTATTGGTTGAAATTATTTTGTTTAAGGTGGGTTCGTCCCAAATTTTGTTGGTGTTTATAAGCAAAAAATTAAGGCTGCTCGAAAATACTTGTGCCTCTTTAAAGTTATTGGGATTGAATAAAGGGTAAGCATTGCTTTTGTCTAAGAGGTTTTGCCAAGTTTGTTGGTTGTAAATGGCATTAAGGCCTATTGGTAAGGCAAAATTGACTTGGTTTTCACCAAGGTAAATATAATCAGCCGCCAGTTCGCTCATGTTCCATTTGTCAGAAACTGGATTGTAGGAATAACCAATAGCTTCCAAATCTGCTAGCTGTATGTTGTAATTTGAAAAGTTGGCTATTACCCTTGGTACGTTTTTGCCTCCAAAATTGGCAATATTGTTACTGTTTCTTTTTTGGTAACCATAAAATAAGGAGGCATTGTTGTTGAAGTAATTGGTTTGAGGCAAAATAGGAGCAATGGTTTGCTTTTCTCTGTTTTCGTAACGTGCGGCCAATTGTTTGGCAACGGGTACTTCAAATTCAGGGTCTTCAGTAAGAGAAACACGAATGGTATCGCCAATGCCATCTTCTAACAAGGCCCCAATACCTAAAGCAGATTTTATTCTACCATCATCTCCATCTCCGGCCTCTGTAACGCCAAGGTGAAGAGGGTAATGCATGTTGTTTTGGTTCATGGTTTGAACCAATAAGCGGTAGGCTTGCACCATT
>CANFSD010000203.1 GCA_947449515.1 Bacteroidota bacterium | reverse complement strand
TGTGCAGCTTTTTTCTCGCTGCGGGGTTTAGAATAGAGCAGGTACCACTTAGGGTCGATGTTGTTTGGGGATATCATTTTCCTAGGTGTGGCGAAATTAGGTGAAATGGGGGTGATTAACAAATCCGTCCATACGGCGACGATTTTTTTTTAATCTTAAATTTATTTACATTCGTAGATAATTGCGAGTTGGGCTTAAACCACATCGTAATTCCTATACTATGAGATTTTTACAATTGTTGTTCGCAAAATCGAGTCAGGTACCCCGCTGGTTCATTTTACTGTTTGACCTTGGCTTGTGCGCCTTGGCCTATATTCTGGCGGTAGTAACCCGATTTAGTTTGGGCGCGGGCGAAAGCTTTTTGTTTGATTCATTGGGCGCTATTCCCATTATTTTATTGGTAAAAGGAATTAGCATCTCCTATTTTAGGTTGCATAATTTTGTATTGCGTCATACCAGCGTGCAAGACGCCTTCCGTATATTTTATTCCATGGTTATTTCTTCGGGTCTCCTATTTTTAGTAGATGCCATTCATAATTATTTCCCTGAGCGCAATCACCTTTTTCCGGTTTCTATCTTGCTGTTGGATTTTGTTTTCTCTGTGTTTTTCTTGGCTGGATTTAGGGTATTTATCAAATTGATTTTTATTCGTATCAATAGTTATTCTGATTTTAAACGTGAGCATTTTGCCGTATTGGGTGCAGGCAACGCAGGCCTTACTACCAAAAGGAAATTAGAGCAGGAAGGAACTGAAGGAATCAAAGTGGTAGCCTTTTTTGATGAAGACGAAGGCAACCAACAAAAGATTTTAGAAGGGGTAACCATTTACCATGCCCATTTAGATTTAGAAAGTGTTTTGCAACGTTTAAAAATTAAGCAATTGGTTATTGCCGATCCGCATATTTCTATTTCTAAAAAGCAAGATATTATTGAACGTTGTTTGAATTTAAACGTAAGCGTAAGAACGGTTCCTCCAGTTGAAAAATGGATCAATGGAGAGTTGAGTTTCAAACAAATGAAGCACGTAAAAATTGAAGACTTGATTGAGCGTGATATTATTCAATTGAACAAAAACAAAATTGCAGAACAAGTAAATAACAAAGTGGTTTTGGTAACGGGAGCTGGCGGTTCTATTGGCGCAGAGATGGTGAAACAGCTGTTGAAATTTAGACCAAAAAAGCTACTTTGTTTAGATTGCTCTGAAATAAAATTATACGAATTAGATGCAGAAATAAGGGAAATGCACCCAAGTGCCATGAATACCTTCTGCGAGATTATCATTGCAGATATTACCAGCAGTCCAAGAATGGCAAGGGTATTTGAACATTTTCACCCAGACATTATTTACCATGCAGCTGCATACAAGCATGTGCCCTTAATGGAAGACAATCCTGCAGAAGCCATTAGGGTAAATGTAAATGGCACCAAAATATTGGCAGAAATGGCGGTAAATTATGGCGTGGAGCGTTTTGTAATGATTAGCACCGACAAGGCTGTAAACCCTACCAATGTGATGGGGGCAAGCAAGCGCATTGCAGAAATATATGTGCAAGCCATGTACGAACACAATACCAAAACGGGTGCAGGTAAAACCAAATTTATTACCACACGTTTTGGCAATGTATTAGGATCGAGCGGCTCTGTGATTCCGAAGTTTAGAAAACAAATTGAAGAAGGTGGCCCTATTACCGTAACCCACCCAGATATTACCCGCTATTTTATGACCATCCCAGAGGCTTGTCAGCTTGTTTTGGAAGCAGGCAATATGGGAAATGGTGGAGAGATTTATGTGTTTGACATGGGTAAATCTACCAAAATTGTTGACCTCGCTAAAAAGATGGTGAAGTTAAGCGGATTGAGCCTTGGCAAAGATATTCAGATTGTATATACAGGCTTACGTCCGGGTGAGAAAATATTTGAAGAGTTGTTAAACGACGAAGAAAATACCTTACCCACACACCACAGTAAAATTATGATTGGCAAGGTGCGTACCTATGATTTTAGAGAGGTTAAGCAGGCCATTGTCGAGTTAATTGAACTTTACAATACCCAAGACAATATGCTGATTGTTTCTAAAATGAAATCATTGGTACCAGAGTTTGTGAGCAAGAATTCTATTTTTGAAAGTTTAGACAATGATGTAAAGCTGCCCAACTCCAAAGATTTGGAGCGCCTGTTGTTTCAATAAGGGTCGGTTCGAACCGAATTATTTACCCGATTTTTTTTAATTAATTATCTGAAAGGTGCGCCTCATAAATAAGTAAGGCTTCCTTTTCTTTTCCTGGCAGCAGGGTTAATTCATCTGCTGTGCTGGGCACTACCACATGGTAAGTTTTTGCAGGGTTGATAGACATGGGCAAAATAAAATGAAGCCATTTGCCCGACACTTGCGTTTGGGTGAGTAGTTTGTAATCCTCATCGTACAAAGAAACGCAGAGACCACTTGCATTGAAATGCTTGTTATTGGATACCGTTTTTACTGGTAAAGAGAAAGTATAGTAGTTTTTTGCTTTGTTTGGATTGAGCCAAACATTACGCCAGGCATTGAAGTTTTTTTCTAAATGGTTTACCTCGGCGTAGGTTCGAAACGAGAGGTCGCCTTTTAGAAATAAAAAAAAGGGGATGAGAGCAAAAGTGAACGTAAATTTGAGCAACAATTTCATGAAGCCTATAAACAGACACAAACAATGCCAAGCTTGGAAGCGCTAGTGCGATGCCCGTTTAGGGTTTTACTCAAAAACAAAATTGGTTCAGAACGGGAAATTAATTCCTAATTTTAGACAAGCCAATTTTTGGAAATTTGATTAATCAACCCAAAGCATGAGGCCCTTGAGGTATTCTCCTTCTGGGTGAAAAATATTGATGGGATGGTCTTCTGGTTGCGATAATTGTTTGAGCACACGCACGTTTCTTCTGGCCTCTGCTGCTGCGGCAAAAACAACTTTTCTAAACAGGTCTTTATCTATGTGCTGACTACAAGAATACGTGAAAAGAATACCTCCCTTTTTTATTTTACGGAAGCCAAGCACATTGAGGTTTTGGTAACCACGGGCCGCATTGGGCACCGAGCGCGCATTTTTGGCAAAAGCAGGTGGATCCAAAACCACAACATCATAAAAATCATCATCGATACGTTTGAGAAAATCAAAACAATCTTCGGTGAAAGATTCATGTTTATCTTGCATACCCTCAAGGGCAATATTGGCATCGCACAAGGCAATGGCATCACGCGAACTATCAACGCTGTGT
>CANFSD010000202.1 GCA_947449515.1 Bacteroidota bacterium | reverse complement strand
AATTCAAAGTTCAAACAGCATTTTAATTTACCACATTGGCCACTTAATTTAAGTGGGTTCAAAGATAAATTTTGGTAACGTGCGGCCTGTGTATTCACCAATTTAAAATCGGTAAGCCAGGTGCTGCAACACAATTCTCTACCACAAGATCCAATAGCGCCTAAGCGCGCTGCTTCTTGGCGGTAGCCTATTTGGCGCATTTCAATTCTTACCTTAAAACTTTCTGCCAAGCGTTTAATAAGTTCACGAAAATCTACGCGCTCTTCTGCTGTATAAAAGAAAGTTGCTTTGCGCCTGTCGCCTTGGTATTCTACATCACTTAGTTTCATGCTCAGGCCCAATTCCATGGCAATACTTCTTGCCTTGTACATGGTTGGCACTTCCAACTCTTGGTTTTCTTTGTATTTGGCAATATCTGCCTCTGTGGCTTTCCTAACAACTTTTCTGTAATCGGTATCGTGTTCGCTGCGGTTATATTTCTTTAATTGTAATTTTACAAGTTCACCCTTGAGGCTAACTTTACCAATATCATAACCGTTTTCAGCTTCTACAACCACATATTCATTGAGGTAAAAATCTACTTGTGCGCTTTTGTAAAACTCCTTGCGTGTACCTTTAAAACGTACTTCTACAATGTCAAAAGGCTTCATGTGTGGCGGCAAATCCATTTCTGCCAACCAATCAAATGCATTTAATTTATTACATCCACCAGAACTGCAGCCTCCGCTGCTACATCCACCCGATCCACAACCCATATATATTATTTATAATAATAGTTAAACCAAACAACCAACTTAAAAATTAAGCCGATTTTAAAATTAGGCGGCCTTCTGACCGCCTTTCAATTGTCTGCCAATATACAAAGAAAGATTTAAAAACAGGATTTTCAGGTTGGCGTTGCGTTCTGTAGCCACCACTGCTTCATCCAAACTTTCTACAATAGCACTTAAATTGTGTTCAAACAAAAAGCTCGAAAACTTCACTAAAAACTGGCGTTCCTGCTCATTTACACGCAATAATTTTGGGTCGCCATATTTGTAAATAAAGGCAGCCCGCATCATTTGTGAGGTATATCCTAAGAAATTTTTTACATACTCTCTGCCAGAACCGCTAATGGTTTCTACCCATTTTTGTAATTCATCTACTTTACCCCCAAAGCAAAAACGCATCCATTGGCTATAGGCATCAAAATAGCCATCGTGTTCAACCGCTAACAGCGATAAGGCCAAATTAAAATTGCCATCAGCCAAACGGGCTATATCACTTGCCTTTTGCGGCATACAGGCATGGTGTGCAACCAAAGCATCTTCAATTTCTTGGTCCTGAAGTTTTGGAATTTTTACGGTTTGTGCCCTAGACAAAATAGTTGGTAAAACTTTTTCGGTATTGTTGGCCACTAAAATGATGAGGGTACCATGTGGCGGTTCTTCCAATAATTTTAATAGAATATTTCCTTCTGTTTTTAAGTATTCTGCCTGCCAAATAATTTGTACTTTGTATTTGGCCTCGTAGCTGGTTAAGCCCAATCGGCCAACAATATCGCGGCACTCATCTGAAGTAATATTGCCTTGTTTATTGGCATTGGTATCTATGATTTGCAACCAATCAAAATCATTGATATACGGATTTTTTTGAAAGGCCTCGCGCCAATCTTCTGCCAATTCTTTGCTTTGTTTGTAGGGTGAAATGGTGGGAACGGTAAAATGTAAATCGGGATGAACCAATTTATCAAATTTTACGCAACTGCTGCAAGCACCGCAGCTATCGGTGCTGGTTGGCTGAAGGCAATTCACATATTGGGCAAATGCCATTGCCAAGGCTAAGTTGCCACTTCCTTCCGGACCTACAAATAATTGGGTATGACTAATTCTTCCGGCTTGCGCCATAGAAAGGAGCTTTTCTTTTATAAAAGCCTGACCTATAATATCTTTAAATAACACGTCTTTGTAAATTGAATACTTGCAAATTAAGAGAAATCACTGAAGAAACTAAATTAAATCATGAATACGGCTATTCTCGGCAAGAATATTAAATTTGTATTACAAAATTCTCCGCCCTAGAATGAGTAAACAGACATTTAAAATAACACTACACAGCCATTGCCCCCATTGCGGGTCGTGGGACCTAGAAAGAGTTAGTCGGCCCTTTTGGGCACGCTTTTTCTTTTTCTTTCTAAATCTTAAAACTTTTTGGTGCAGGCGCTGCTTCAATTATATTACCTGTTTGCACAAAAAAGAAAAAGAGTAATCCTATTCTTTTACAACTTTAGTTTGGTACACTTGCTTTTCTGTAATAAGCTGAACCAAATAAATTCCAGGTAACCAATTTTCGGCACTTATCACACTTTTACCGTCTATAAGCATTCCGGTAAAAACTTGCGCACCCATTAAATTATAAACTTCCAGCTTGGCATTTTTCAAGGAAGTATTTTCAATGCTAAAGGTATGGGTAAATGGATTAGGAAAAATAAGGGGTGAAATACTTTCTGCCGCTATTTCATTTTCACCAACTGCATAAGTAGTGGCAATTAGGGTATGGATGATTCCCTTACATGTAGGATTACTTATTAAAAATTTTGCCTCCATATTGCCTATAAATCCAGCATTTCGGGTAATGGTAATGTTTGAACCATTGGTGCTAATTGTTTCTCCGGCAACTGGTATTTGGTACAATTCAATTTTATAATAGCTCGGGTAGGCCAAAGTAAAATCAACACTTGTAGCGCCGTTAAATCTTTTCAATTCAAAAGGTCCAGTTATAATATTACTTGGTATCAAGTCTACCAAAATAGAATCTGTTCGCTTGCTGGTATTTTTAAAAGTTAGCGTATTAAAATAACTTGTTTTCTGACTGGGTTTTACCAAAATACTATTGGTAGTTGTGCTTTGTAAAAAAGGATCTATTGGTTTACTTCCCCAAGTATAAGAGACATCTACCAGTGTGTCTTTGTTAATTGAAAGGAGAAGCGTTTGTTCTTTGCATATTTTGCATGGAATGGAATTGATATAAATCCAATCAGTATCTGCTGTATTATCTGGTGCTTTTATGGCAAGTTTTATGGAATCTAAACCTATCCAAAACCTATTGTTTTTTGGCACTAAGTTGAGATACCTGTTGGCAGTTAAACTTGCCGCAATATTTTGCCCATTTGTAAGAATATAATATTGCATTTGTGTTTGCGCATACCCGCTGCAGGCGCCGTCTTGCGCCAGGTCAATTTGTGTAAACGCTTGGTTGGCAACCCTACTAATTTTTGTTCCTTT
>CANFSD010000201.1 GCA_947449515.1 Bacteroidota bacterium | reverse complement strand
CCCTTCGTAATCAATTACGAATTGCCGCGTTCTCCAAAAGATTATATTCACCGCATTGGGCGCACAGGAAGAGCGGAGCAGCCCGGAACTGCCATTAGTTTTGTTTGTGCAGAAGACACCCACCATTTTGGTGTTATTCAAAAGAAAATTAAAAAGAGCCTTGAACTTTTACCTATTGAAGGCTTGAAGTTATTTTAAGTGTAAGCAAAATTCTAATTGCTATCAAGCAATGTTAGCGCTTCCTTAGGTGTAAGGGTTGGGAGTGAACTTGACTTATAATCTTTTGTATCTCGAGTAATAATACAGTCGATTTTATTTATAGTTTTCGCGCACTGGTATTGAATGCCATCTTCAAAATCTTTAAAGTCTGATTTGATTGCTTTTCTAATTACTTCTTTTGATACATCCACCGCTTCTGTCCATTCTTGCAATTGGGCAAGAATATTCATTGTAACAGTATGCGAACACGACTGCCGGAGGATATAATAAATATTATTGTATGATACGGCAGAGACGTAAATAATTACTTTCTTTTTAAATGAATAATCAAAAAGTTTTGCCGCTTCTATTGAAAACGGTTTCCTATCAGCCAAAAAGTCGATGAGAACATTTGTATCAAAAAAAACATGCGTCATAACTTATACTTTTTCGACAAGCCACGGCTTAGTTCTTTTTTGTAGTTGAAATCTTCTGGCAAATCAATTACACCCATTAACTTCAAAATTTTCGGAGAAATAGTTTCAATTTTCTCCTCTTTTGCAGTTAAGGTCATAAGGTAATTTTCTACGATATCCGAAAGACTTTTACCTTTTGTTTTGGCATATTTCTTTGCAACAGAAATAACGGAATCATCTATTGTCAAGGTTAACTTAGTGGTCATTACACGTGTAAATATATTTACAAATATACGTGTAAATTATAAATAAAAAAATGTTCTTAATTAATGAAACGCTCGCCCTTACCTAATAACCGCAACCTTGCTAGATGAAATTAAATTATTATTCACATCATAAATACTGAGGATATAAACACCATTTGGCAATCCAGAAACATCTATACCAGTGCTGTGTTGTGAAACAACAGTTTGCCCAGCTATTCCAGTAAGTTTGACGATGTAATAGCCAGGATATTCTAAATCAATATTCAAAACCGTTGAAGCTGGATTTGGGTATACCTTCAATGTATTTATAAGAGGAGATATAGGCGAAACGCCTGTGTGAATAGATATCTTTAAGGTATCGTTTGTAATTGAACTGGCCACATAGATGGTATCGTGTTTATTAGCCAAATCTGTTTGCAATTGACGAATCATCAAACCTTTACTGGTGGTATCAGAAATTAAATTAGCAATGCTTATTCCTTTGTTGGTATTGTTGATGATTAAATCTGCAATAAGCTTTCCTTTGGCGCTGGTATCTGATTGGAGATTTTTAATGGCTATTCCTTTGCTAGTGTTATCGCTGATCAAAGTTGCAATCATTAAACCTTTACTGGTTGAATCAGATTGAAGTCTACTAATGCTTATTCCTTTGCTGGCAGTATCATTAACCAAAGCAGCAATGATTAAACCTTTACTGGTAGAATCAGATTGAAGTCTACTTATTGTTATTCCTTTGTTGGTAGTATCGTTAACCAAAGCAGCAATAATTAAACCTTTATTTGCATTATCGGCCTTGAGGTTATTGATGCTTATTCCTTTATTGGTAGTATCATTTTTTAATGCTGCAATGAGGAGGCCTTTGCTGGTGGTATCGGCAATTAAATTGGCAATGCTCAATGCTTTGCTAGCAGTATCACTCATTAAAATGGCAATACTTGCTGCCTTGTTTATGGAATCATTTTTTAACTGAATAATTCTTAAAGAATCACTGGCAATATTTGAAACAATAATCCTAACAATATTGGAGGTATCTGCGCATTCTCCATCAATAGAAATTATTCTAAATGGTTGTTGGTGGTTTAAATAGGAAATACTAGAAACAGCTAAAACATTGGTTTGCACACCGCTGTACTGACTGATATTTGATAAATTTTGCCAACCACATCCTATTGGATTTGTTTGCCATTGGTAATTATTGGTGGAACCGGTATGAACCAATGTGAATACTTTGTTATCACCAATTTTGCCCGTTTGATTGGCAGGTTGTGTGGTAATTGTATTTGGACAACCATAGTTTATTTTACTTATTTCCAATGGCGTTAATGCCCTGTTCCAAATACCAATTTCATCTATGTAACCTTTAAAAAATTGTCCTGTTCCATTGGCTGAACCAATAACAATGGAGGAGCTATTAAAATTGGGAACAAGTGCAGTTAGTATATTGGTTTGTAAAACACCATCAATATAAATTTTAGTGGTATCATTTTGGCGCACACTCACCACATGGTGCCAAAGGTTGTCTTTTATATAATTGCCATTGTTGCTATTTGCATAATCCCAGCCATTGGTGGGTGGCGTATTGGTTCCTCCGATATAATTATCTTCCATAGAAGCAAGTTTACCCGTTGAACGCAATAGTATTTGGTAACCATTATGACCATTGGCCAGGTATGAAACAATTCCAGCATCTGAGACACTATCGGTGCTTTTAAGCCAAACAGAAACTGTTCTATTGTGTAAAAGGTTTAACAGTGTATGATTAGGCCCTGTTATTTTAGAAGAAGTGCCATTAAAACTATAGGCTTTATTTGCCTTTCCAAATCTGTCTGTTGCAAGGGTTGCGCCACTCACGGTGCAATGAAGCCCATAACCACTAGAATCACCAGCATTGCCATTCAATGGCCACCAAGCAACAAGTCCATTGGTAGCCACATAAGCGGGTGCTTGAGGAACAATTACATTGCTATAAATACTTTGGTAATTATTGGCATATTGGTATTTATTGGCGCAGGTACTTAAGGCATCCCAATTAACAGACCAGGTCATCATTCCTCTTAAGCTAGGATAACCAGTAGCGCTTGTTAAGACATAGGTGCCAGGCTTAGGACCTTTTCCTAATAAATAATTCATGGCAGCCCTCACCGTTGCCGAATCTACAAAACCTCCACCTGCAGCACTGGTGCATGCGGGCAATCCAACTGCCACTTTATTGGCAGGTAAACCGGCAAAAGTTCCACCCGATGTTGTGAACCCATGAATAACGGCTTCTGTCATTGCAACAATAAAATCTGCCGTTCCTTGCGCATACACTTTATTGTCGACCCCATACATGGTGCCACTGTTATACAATTGAACCTGCAACAAGTCAAGTGAATCATTTAATG
>CANFSD010000200.1 GCA_947449515.1 Bacteroidota bacterium | reverse complement strand
ATTTGTTGCCCAAATCCAATAAACAGAACCGCAAAAATTCCTGAAACACCTAAAACCGAAACCAATGCATTGGCAAAAACTTGCTTGTTATTGTCTTTATCTGCAAATCGAAAAAAGGCAGTCTCCATCCCATGTGTAAGGAGGATATTAAAGAAAGACATATAGGCATAAAACTCGGTATTTATTCCATATTCTACTTGCGTAAATACGCGGGTATAAATAGGAACCAACAGAAAGTAAAAGAACCTTCCTGCAATAGTACTAAGGCCATATACGGCTGTTTGTCCTGCTAGTTTTTTAACTGTGCTCAATAGTGCAATATTAGGCATTTTTCACCCAAAACCTTACATTCGCTCAAACCTAAAATGAAAGAAAAAATACGTTTTGCAAATCTGAAGAGTTTCTTCTTGCTACTGCTATCTGTAATGTTGCTTTCTAATGCCTATGCACAGCAAGCTGATGAAGAATTGGCGGCTCAATTTTTGGCCAATAAGGAGTATAGCAAAGCAGCCAATATGTATGAAAAGTTATTAGGTAGCAATGCGCGTTCCATCTACTTTTACGACAATCTCCTTAAGTGTTATTTGGCTCAGAACAATTTTACTGACGCACAAAAATTGGTAAAAAAACAAAGCAGAAAATTTGACGAAAACCCCTTTTACTTGGTTGATCAAGGCTATATATTAACCTTGCAAAATGAAACAAATAAGGCTAAAGACGTTTATGACAATTTAATTAAAAAGCTTCTACCTAATGAGAATGCTATTTATGATTTAGCAAAGGCTTTTGAAAAAAGAAACGAAAAATCCTATGCCATAGAAACATACTTAAATGGGCGCAAACTGTTACACAATGAAATGATTTTTGCCAGCGAATTGGCAGGACTTTATAATGATATACGCCAAATTCCAAACATGATTGAGGAATATTTAAATGTACTCATCATAGACGAAACCTACCAAGAGGAAGTACAAGGATTTTTGCAAAATTCCTTGCAAACCAAGGAAGATTTTGAAATACTCAAATTGGCTTTGGTAAAAAAGTCAAAGCTGTATAACGATAAAAGCTGTTTCCCCGAAATGCTTATCTGGCTATATGTTCAGCGAAATGAATATGATTTGGCATTAATTTATGCAAAGTCATTGGACAAAAAAAACAAAGAAAGAGGCAGAAGAATTCTTGAATTGGGATTCATGGCCAATGCAAATTTACAATACGATGCTGCTATTAATTGCTACAAGCAAGTGCAATTATTGGGCGCAGATTTGCCCTATTATTCATATGCAAAAAACTCAGAACTAGAGGCCCGAACCAATAAAATATTAGCAGGAAATTATACCCACGAAGATTTAAAACAATTAGAAATTGAATACAATAAAGTGTTGAATGAATTTGGGAAGAATACAGCTACAGCAAATACCCTGAGAAGCCTGGCCAAACTGCAGGCATTTTACCTAAATAACTATACCGAAGCGATTAAAAATTATGAAGAGATTATTCTAATGCCTAGGGTAGATAGAAATTTACAAGCAGATTGTAAACTAGAACTTGGCGATTTTTATGTTATGCGAGGGGAGGTTTGGGAAGCAATGTTGCTATATGGACAAGTAGATAAAGATTTTTTACAAGAACCTCTTGGGCAGGAAGCCAAATTTAGAAATGCTAAATTGAGTTATTATTTAGGTGAATTTGATTGGGCCAAGGCACAATTAGATATTCTTAAAACAGCCACCACTCAATTAATTGCCAATAATGCATTGGAATTATCTTTACTCATTCAAGACAATACAGTTGATAGTAATACAGAACCACTTTCCCTCTTTGCCCAAGCAGATTTAAACTATGTTCAAAACAACGATGAAATTGCCTTACGAAAATTAGATAGCATCGGTATTTTGTTTCCGAAACACAGCTTAAGCGATGAAATAATTTTTAAAAAAGCACAAATTTTTGAACGCAAAAAAGACTTTCAAAACGCAGCAAAATATTATGAAATAGTAGTAAACGAATACGGTTCTGATATCCTTGGCGACAATGCCTTGTATTGTCTTGCGCTGCTATACCATAACAAATTAAATAAACCCGAAGAAGCAAAAAAATGCTATGAAAAATTCATAGACAATTATCCCGGAAGCTTCTTTCTTTCAGATTGCAGAAAACAATACCGCCTGCTCAGGGGCGACCAAATAAATTAGCATGATATTATATAATGTTACCATAAATGTAGATGAGCCTTATGTGGCTGAATGGTTAGAATGGATGAAAAGTAAACACATTCCTGATGTAATGCAAACAGGCATGTTTACCCATTCACGTATTTTTAAATTACTCAATAAACAAGAAGACGAATTGGGAGAAACCTTTGCAGTACAATACGAATGTGAATCATTAGAAAAATATGAATTCTACCAGCAAAATTTTGCACCAGCCTTGCAAGCAGATACCCAAAAAATGTTTGGTGGACACTTTGCCGCTTTTAGAACCTTATTAGAAACTGTTTAAATTTCTTTTCTTAAACGCGCAACTGGAATATTCATTTGCTCGCGATATTTTGCTACGGTTCTACGCGCTATGTTGTAACCCTTTTCTTTTAAGATGTCCATTAATTTTTCGTCGGGAAGCGGTTTAGATTTTTCCTCCCCATCAATGGCTTCTTTTAAAATTTTCTTCACCTCGCGACTACTTACTTCTTCGCCGTCGTCGGTTTGAATACCCTCACTAAAGAAATATTTCAAAGGAAAGGTACCCCATTCTGTTTGAACATATTTGCTGTTGGCAACCCTGCTAATCGTAGAAATATCTAGCGATGTTATCTCAGCAATGTCTTTTAAAATCATTGGTCTTAAAAAGGATTCATCACCCTCAACAAAAAACCTATATTGAAATTTTAAGATGGCATTCATGGTATTTAACAAAGTATTGTGCCTTTGTTTTATACTGTCAATAAACCAACGTGCACCATCTAATTTTTGCTTGATAAATTGAGCTGTTTCCTTTTGTTCACGGGTAGGAGATTTTGTACCATCATATCCTTTTAAAGTTTCTAAGTAATTTTTACTGATTCTTAAATCAGGGGCATTACGAGAATTTAAATGAACTGTTAGCCTTCCCAACTCTTCAATTAATATAAAATCTGGCGTAATATATTGCGTTGCAGAATTATCTATAGCCTCGCCGGGCTTAGGATTTAGCCTAGTAATTACATGAATAACATCCTTCAAATCAGCTTCACTTAATTTAAGTGATTTGCTCAGTTTTTCATAATGTTTCTT
>CANFSD010000199.1 GCA_947449515.1 Bacteroidota bacterium | reverse complement strand
GTGGCAGGCGGTACAATTTGCTTTGAACAGTTTTTCTCCTTCTACAGCATCGGCAGAGGCCAATTGCATGGTTAGCAGGAACGAAACAGCTAAGATTAGTAGTTTAGAAAGCTTCATTTATTTGGAATAATTATTTCAAAATTAGGTTGATATGTAAAACGAGCGTCAACTTTTAAATTAATGCTTGCGCTTTTATCAAATCAGCCGCGAATATAAGCACAATTCATATTCAGACTAAGCTTGTGTAAAAAAAATACTATTTAGAAACCTTCTAAATAAATAGCCTTGAGCCTTAATTATATTGAGCCTCATGGAATTAAAGTGCCAAATAAAAATAAACAATTATTAACATCGTTTTTAGGGTAATTTTAAGCGCCTAAGTTTCAGGCAAAAAAAAATGGTATAATAATTCGTATCCATGCATTGTTTGTTGACTTTGAACCCATTTATTTGCACTTGGTGAGTACAATCAGAAAAGTAGGCCTCTTGTTAATTGGCTTTGCCCTATTAGGCAAGCTTCACGGACAAACTGCGCAAAACACCACCTTACTTCTGAGAGGTTATGTGATTGGTGCCGATACCAACAATACCATTCCTTTGGCTAATATTTTAAAAAAGCCTTCTGGTGAACGCTATATTTCCAATAGGTATGGCGCCTTTGGCATTCAAGTTAATGAAACAGATACATTGGTATTTTCTGTAATTGGCTACCAAAACTATTTATTGCCAGTAAAAAAATATGTTCAAAATAATTTAACCGACCCTATTCGGGTGCGCATGAAACCTACTACCTACCGGTTAAAACAAGCCGAGGTAAATTATAATAAAAGGAAACGCGACAGTGTGGCGAGGCAAGCAGCAATTATTTTAAAGACAAATCCGCTCCTTAACAATTATGAACACATGGGCTCATGGATCAGTGGCAGCTCGGGTTCTATGGTTACCGACTTATTTGCAAGTGGGAATACCCAATTACAACAATACTTGAAATTAGAACGTCTAATAATTCTTTACCGCGAACAAGAATTGGTAGATGCAAAATATACAGACGACCTAATTATTAGGGCAACGGGGATAAAGGCAGAACAAGTAATGGAACTAAAAAAATATTGCAACCTGCCTAATTATTTTGTCCTAAATTCAAATGAATACGATTTGGTTTTGGCCATCAGAAATTGCTATGCAGATTTTGTGCGGCAACAACGTTAGGTTCGAACCGAAACCAAAATAAATAATTGCAAGGAAGAAACAAGCCCTTAATTTTGTAACATGTTAAAAGATATTCAAGAAGAAAGTTTGGATGGCGTTGGTGTAGCCTTGGTAAAAGAGCCAAATGCAGAAGGGGAATTGGTTTGGAACGTATACGCAGTAAATTATTCTATGCTACAGATAGAAGGCGTTTTGGTAAGCAGCAAAGGCTACGGCACTATTAATGGCGAAACAAAAATCACAAGTACCTTGCGCACTTTTCTAGATAAAATTGACGCGTTGGATTACAGCAAAATTGAACCTATACAAGAGGAACTATTTGTGCTAAATAATGAATATTGGTTGAGCTATTATGCAGAAGGAAAAATGTACGAACGCAAATACATTTTCAAAGAAAACAGTGTTATAGAAGATAAATTAGAAAAGGTTGGCTTAATTAATATGCCAGGAATCTTACTGCTCTAATTAAACAAACTTTGCGCGCTATTTGCCTTCCATTTTCTTTAATTCGTAATACAAGATATCACGCACATTGATGAGGGAACCATTCTTAAATTTCATTTGATAAGGCTCTCCACTCATACTAGATTTACTGGCAATATAATCAATAAAGGCCTTGGCAGTTTGAATTTTATTTCCCGCTTTTTCACGTTTCATGCGCAAATGTTTGGCCGCATCTACTGCAGAATATTCAGTGCCATTGCGGATAAAAACCACATCGGCATTTTCAATAAATTTTAATAGCTTTTCTATTTTGGCTTCTTCTGTTAATAGTGGCTTAGGCGTCTGTGCCTGTGCTGCATATTGCCCTAATAACAATCCTGAAATAGAAAGCAATAAAAAGGCACAAAGTGCATAAATAGATTTCATAGCAAAAATTTTACAGCTCAAAAATAACATATAAAATGCCATTGCAAAATTGCCAGCACCAATTCTACCCGCTATTCCGTAAATTTGACTGCGTAAAAATAAAACTCCAATCCTATGCAGGCTGAAGCCTATTTTAAAGAAGCCGTTCAACAATTGCTTGTCGTATACCCCAAGGCAGAGGCAGAAGAATTGATGTATTGGGTTTATGAAGACAAACTGCTCATTAAAAAAGCACACCTTAAATTATTCGACAAAGAAATTGGCTTAGCAGAAGAAATTACCCTTAATGCCATTCTTAAAAGATTGCTTTTGGGCGAACCCATCCAATATATTTTAGGCTATGCGTATTTCATGGATTTTGTGGTAAACGTTAATAAAGATGTACTCATACCACGACCAGAAACCGAAGAATTGGTAAATTGGGTGAGTGAAATGGCTAATGAACATAAAGCTGAAGCGCTAAGCTTATTAGACATTTGCACAGGAAGTGGCTGTATTGCTTTGGCGCTCAAAAAACGTTTTTCAAAAGCTACCATTAGCGCATTGGATGTTTCGGAAGTTGCTTTAAACACTGCAAAGAAAAATGCCAAAGACATTGGCTTGCAAATAGAATTTATTCAAAGCTCGGTATTAGATGATGCGGGAAAAGACCTGCTCTCCAAGCAAAGCGCCAGCATTTGGATTTGCAATCCACCCTATATTACCGAAAGTGAAAAAGCAGAAATGCATGAAAACGTGTTGGCGCATGAACCACATTTGGCTTTGTTTGTAAGCAACGAAGATCCCCTCCTCTTTTATAGAAAAACCATTGAAGCTTTTGAAAATGCAGCTGCTGCAAAAGCACTATTCTTTGAAATAAGCGCTTATC
This sequence comes from Bacteroidota bacterium, assembly GCA_947449515.1. Lineage (GTDB taxonomy): Bacteria > Bacteroidota > Bacteroidia > UKL13-3 > UKL13-3 > B1. Next base: position 327 of record CANFSD010000199.1, on the reverse strand, counting down.
AGAAAGCCGCCTTAAACGCCTTGTGTTCGAACCGAAACCTAGCAATTGAATTTAGAAAAGACATGCAAGGCAAGGACAGAATGCTGCGTTTGGTAAAAAAATAATTGGCTACTACCCGCCCCTCAGCCTTTGGCTTTTGGCAATAATCACAAGGTTTTCCATCTTCTAAATACCCATTTCCCTCACAAACAGGGCAAACATATCCGCAACTCATCTTGCAAAAGTATATTTTTTAAGGATATTGTTTAACTTGCCCAACTTTAAACCCAAAGCATGAAAAAGATACTTAGTTTATTTTTGTTAGGAACCTTGAGCTTGAGCACCTTT
>CANFSD010000198.1 GCA_947449515.1 Bacteroidota bacterium | reverse complement strand
GAACTCGGCATGTAAATGTCATTCAATTCAAGGCTTGTATCAGGAATGATATCTGCTTCGTTTTCCACTATTTCAACACCTTCATCAATTTCTTTTTTGATGCGCGTTTTGATGGTAGAAATTATTTCTTCATTTAAAATTCCTTCTTCAATCAAGTATTGTTCATAATTGCTTACAGGGTCTTTTTTGCCCCACATTTCAAACAATTCTTGTGGTACATATTTGGTGCCCGAAGCTTCCTCATGGCCACGCATGCGAAATGTATTGCATTCAAGAATTACAGGTCGTGGTTTGCTCCGAATAGACTCACTAAGGTTTTTGATGGTGTCATACACTTCAAGAATATTATTTCCATCTATTTTATAGGCTTCCATTCCATAGCCCAATCCTTTATCGGTAAAACTCTTAAATTTAAATTGTTGGTCGCTTGGTGTAGATAGGCCGTAGCCATTGTTTTCTATTAAGAAAATAACGGGCAAACTCCATACGGCTGCTGTATTGAGAGCCTCATGGAAATCACCTTCACTTGCACCTCCATCGCCACTGAATACCACAGTTACTTTTTTGTCTTCTGCCAATAAATTAGCCAATGCAATACCATCTGCTACACCTAACATAGCACCTAAGTGCGAAATCATACCAACAATATGGTATTCATTGGTTCCAAAATGGAAGGAGCGCTCTCTGCCTTTTGAAAAGCCACTATTTTTTCCTTGCCATTGGGCAAATAGTTTCGCGAAAGGAATATTTCGGCCTGTAAACACGCCTAAATTTCTATGTAGCGGAAGGATATATTCATCTTCATGTAATGCTTTTACTAAACCAATACTAATAGCCTCTTGGCCAATTCCGCTGAACCACTTACTTACTTTTCCTTGGCGAAGGAGGATGAGCATTTTTTCTTCAATCATGCGCGGCTTTACCAAGGCTTCATAAAGTGAAAGAAGCAGTTCGTTGCTGTATTGTTTCCTGTTGTAACTTAACATAGGTATGGAGTAATGCGCAAAAATAGGGAATTTGAGTGGATGCAACTTATTTATCCTGTTAATTGGGGCGCTAAATTATTTTTTGTAAAATTGTTAGCTAATTAATGCTTTGGTTTTTAGCGAGGCAGGGGTTGGCTATTTTATTATTAAAATTTGTAAAGGGATTATTTTATGAAAAAAACTATTTCACTTTTTTTGTGTTTGACATTCATTTTTGCTTTCAATGCCCCTAAAGAGGAAGATTTGAAATGGTATCAATGGAATGAAGGATATCCCAAAGCTATCAAAGAAAAGAAATTAATTTTGGTAGATGCATACACAGACTGGTGCGGTTGGTGCAAGAAAATGGATAGAGATACCTATTCAAATTCAGAGGTAATTAAGAAACTAAACAAGTATTTTGTGCTTATAAAATTCAACCCTGAGCAAATCGAAAAAACATATACCATTGACGGACAGGTATTTACTGCTAAGGATTTTTATAATCAATTGTGTAGGGGTGAACGTACAGGATTCCCAACCACTTACTTCATCGACCCAGTAAGGAAGTCGCTGTTAATTGATGCCGGTTATAAGGATGCTGCTGGTTTTCTGCAAGTTTTAGACCATGTGGTAGGGGAGGCTTCAAAATAACTTTTCCTTTTTTTGTCTAGTTTTTTCCTTTTTATGATTTCTATTATTTTTTTAGACCATATTAATATGGTAAATTTGTGACTGATTTGCTTAAATTAATTAGGTGTTAGGTCTTTATGCTTGCTAAGTATTTTATAATTAGTGGCTTAAAGCTTGCTTTCATAGAATTTACCCCAATTCTTCAAATCGTTTTATTTTTAAATTATTTAGGGTTCATATGGATTATACTGTTAGTCAGGTTTTTAAACGCTTTTTTTCGTTAAAAAGAGCCTTTGTTTTTTTTGTAGCCTACATACTTATGTTAGGAACCACAAAAGTTTTTGGACAAAATGAAGTTCTCAATGCGGGTTCTATCATTATTGATATGGGATCTACCAGTCCAACTGCAGCCAATTCGCTCAAACCATATGGTATGGTTTATGATTTATTAAAGAATTATTACGTGCCAGTTAAGCGTGTAATCAATTCTTCAAAAATTAAGGATGGTATTGATTTTACGCACAATGGGAAAACCTTTAAAGGTGGTCCTTTTATAATTCCTGTTGAATTTAGAAGTGCAGCTGTAAACAAAGCCATTGCCAATTGGAAAACACAAGGTGTTTTAATAGACTCTTTGGTAAGTTCTCAAAGTTTACCAGTTGCTTTTACCCTAACCACTGCGCCAAGGTGGGCATTGGATGCCCAATATGGAAGTGTTGCGGTAACATTTATGAATGCAGCAGGCATACCCGCAAGTGCCTATAGTTTTAATTCACCAAATAATTTAAATACCTGTGATGATATTTATATCATGCCGCATGCCGATCCAACATGGAATACACATAGGAATTTATATTTCTGGAACAAAAACCAAAAGGGTGCAATTTGGGCTGGTTGTCATGCCCCAAGTGTATTGGAAGGTTTATATAAAGATACTACCAGTGGTTTAGGTTCTCCAAATTCTGGTTCTCCAACTAGAATTACAATGAACTTCCTTACTACCAATGGTTTATTATTGTACTCAGCTCATAGTGGTCCAACTTTGCCATTGGTTCATCTTTTACCTGGCGATCCAAATGCACAGTTCATGGGTATTACAGACAACGCTCAAATCAAGGGTTCTGAAACTGTTTTTCTGCCTAAAGCAGGAAGTAGTTGGAATTCTTTGAGTAAAATTATCTCATACTCACCTGGTCAAACTAATATACCAAGTTTATCTGCTGGTCCTGCCGTAATGAATATCTATGGTAGAGCTTATGATGATTCAACAAGGGGATACATTATGTATCAATCCTCACATAGCTTAAGTACAGGAACAGTAGCAGAACAAGTTGCAGCACAGAGGATATTTTTTAACTTTAGTTATTTTGCTATTAAAGATAAATTATCAACCACATTAAGTGCCGCAATAAGTGGGGTGCCAACACAATTTAAAGCTCTTACGCCAACCTCCACACTTACCGTTACAACAGGAGGAACCAGCACAGGACTCATCTACAAATGGTCTGCTTCCGTGCCAGGAACTTTTTCAAATCCAACAGGCTCTACTACTACTTTTACTGCCAATGAAGTGGCGAAAACCGTTGATTGTGTAATTAGTTGTTTGGTAACCGATCCTTGCGGACGTTCGGTGTTTGATTCGAAAGGTGGAATATTAGTTACTCCTTCTGTGCCTAGCCTTAATGTAAATACCATTACACAAAATATTTCATCATCTTGTGTAAGTGTTCCT
>CANFSD010000197.1 GCA_947449515.1 Bacteroidota bacterium | reverse complement strand
GGTCGAGACCTGTCCCTGCGGGTGGCATGATCGATCACGGGGTAAGGACAGGTCTCGACCTGTCCCTACAACCGCCTTTTGAAAAATCTGCCCATATCTTTACCTTTGGGTAAACACCATTTATAATGCGCAAAATCTTCATCGGCATTTTTCTTCTTTTTATTGGAATAATTGCAGCCATTCAATTTAGCGGAAACCAACATGTTTACCGCACCATTGCCATGACCATCTTTAGAGGGAAAATGGGACCAGACATTGATGAATTAAAAGATTTTCCAAGCAGGGTTATTTCCAATGCAAAACCAGAACCTTGGCCAATGGCAAGCCTTTACGGCAAAATAAAGCCCGCAAACACCTATTTAGAAAAAGCATTGGCCTACCAAAGTACCGCCTTACTTGTGATTCAAAACGACAGTATTTTATACGAACAATATTTTAATGGGTATGAGGCAAAAACAGTGAGCAATTCTTTTTCGATGGCAAAAAGTTTTACCGCACTCTTAATTGGTTGCGCATTAAAAGATGGTTATATTAAAAGTTTAGACGAAGCCGTTGCCAATTATGTTCCTGAATATGGTATTGAACCCTACGACAAAATAAGCATTAGGCATTTATTGATGATGAGTTCTGGTTTAGATTTTAAAGAAAGTTATGGCAGCTTATTTGGTTGGCCAGCCAAAGCCTATTATGGAACAGATGTAAATGCCACTGTTATGAATGCACCTAAACTCAATGAACCAGGCACCGTGTATGAATACAAAGGTGGCGATTCGCAATTGTTGGGCATGGTATTAAAAAAGGCAACAGGCAAAGATGTTGCCACCTATGCGGCTGAACGCTTGTGGCAAAAAATTGGTGCAGAAAACAATGCCTATTGGAGTTTAGACAAAGAAGAGGGAATGGAGAAAGTGAGCTGCTGTTATTATGCCAGCGCCCGTGATTTTGCACGATTTGGAAAATTGGCCATGCAGTATGGGAAATGGAAGAATGAACAACTCATTGACAGCAGTTTTATTGCCCAAAGCATTGTGGCTGCGCCCACAGTAACCAAAGAAGGAAAACCCAATACGCAATATGCTTACCAATGGTGGGTATTAAACTATAAAAACCAAAGTATTTTTTATGCACGTGGTATACTGGGCCAGTATATTTTTTGTATCCCAGAAAAAAATATGATTGTGGTGCGCCTTGGACACAAACGCGCCGAGAAAAATGGAGACGATCTCCCGTCCGATATTTATGATTATGTAGAAATGGGTTTGTCTATGTGCAAGAATTAATCGCGCACATCCACCAAGTATTCTATATTTTCTGGCGAAGGACCTGTTATTTTTACCAACCCTTTTTTATTGTTACGGGTTACAATGACTAAACCCTCTTTTGCCGTTCCAATATAATCGTAAATAGGATCGAGTAAAATTTCACCGGCTTCGTTGATGAGACCTAATTTACCAAGGTTTTCAACGCGCGCCATGCCTTTTTCAAAAGGATAAACTTGGTCAAATTCTGGCTTAATAATTTCCTCGCCTTGCATATCTATATAGCCCATTTTGCCATTCTTAATTACTTTGGCACGACCATTTTTAAAAGGATAAATAACATCATACCCTTTTAACATTTTACCCCCCACTCTTTTCTGTGCGAAAAGGTCGGTATGAAAAAAACAAAATATAGCTGCAATTAATACGATTACTCTCATCATCGGCGAATTTAATTTATTTACCCTAAAAACAAAGTCTAAGATACATATTTGTAAATTTCATTTGCAATTTTTTCAATAAGTTCTAATTTTATTGTAATATTATAAATGGAATCATACAGAAAAACAGCGGCTTTGGCATTGGCATTGAGAGGAATGCTGTTTTTGGCTTTTGGCATTTTAAGTATTTTTAATGCTTCAATTGAATCTGCCATTTTAGATTTGGCTTGGCTTTTTCTAAGCCTTGGTTTAATCTATTTATTATTGTCGTTTTTTTACAGAAAAACTCTCAAAGCTTGGTGGATTGGGCTTATTTGGGGCCTCCTAGATTTATTTATTGGCGGCTATATGATTTTCAATGTATTGGAATCAAGCTTTATATTAAGTCAGGTTATGGGCATTTTTGCATTGCTCATGGGAATTTCCATATTGGTTGCAGGTATTTTCATGCAGCCTTACCGCATATTATTGCTCATTAATTCAACCGTGTCCATTTCAATTGGTATTGCCTTAATAAGTAACAAAGCCACCATCATTCAGTCAAATTTTCTAATGGGCCTGTATAGTCTTTTATTAGGCGCATTCATTTTGTATGTTGCCTATTTATTTTATTCCTATAAAAAATCGGTTCGAAACGAACCCCAATAAACCAAATTTTAAATTATGCTCACAGGAAAAGCAAGAAACTACCTTTATTTATTAAGTCTTACACCAGCTTTATTTTGCATTTATGGTAATTTACATGGTGGTATTTTCACCCTAGGAAACACCATTTATTCATTGGGATTTTTGGGCGCCATTGAATGGCTCACCAAACCCATTGGATCGAACCAAGCCAGCGCTAAAGACGATTATTTTCCGCAATTGGTTTTGTTGCTTCACCTCCCCTTTCAAATAGTAAACACTGGCAGCTTTATTTATGGCATTCAAAGTGGCATCATTGAAGGGTATTGGATTATTGCTGCAAGCCTCAGCACAGCTGTTAATTCAGGATCTTCGGCTATTATTGTGGCGCATGAATTTATCCATAGAAAAGCAAAACTGGAACAATTTTTTGGTAGGTTTTTATTATTCAGTACAGGCAATATGTATTTTTTTATTGACCATTTAAGGGTACACCACAAATGGGTTGGAACAGAAAAAGACCATGCCACAGCGCGCAATGGAGAAAGTTTATACGCCTTCTTTTACCGCTCTGCCATTGGCCAATTTTTTGGCGCCATAAAACTTGAAAACAAACGCTTAGAAACCGAAGGAAAAAGAAATTGGGGATTTAACCATTATGTATACCGCCAGTTACTTTTGCATGCGGCATTTGACACCTGCCTATTTCAATATGGTGGAGGAATTTTAGTGGCTGCGTGGTTCTTACATTGTATAATTGCCAACTTCCTTTTAGAATATGTAAATTATGTGCAACATTATGGCTTGCAAAGAGCAGAAAATACGCGTGTAACAGAAATCCATAGCTGGGACAGTGATAGTTTTGTGAGCCGTTTTGTAATGGTAGATTTAAGCAGGCATGCAGACCATCATTATTATGCGTCTAAACCCTACCATACTTTGAGCAATTATGAGAACAGTCCAAAAATGCCTAGTGGTTATGCTGGATTATTTTTTATAGCCGCCATACCACCACT
>CANFSD010000196.1 GCA_947449515.1 Bacteroidota bacterium | reverse complement strand
TTAGGACCAAGGTTTCCAGATATGAGTGAGGCTTACGACCCAAAACTAATTGCATTGGCGCATGAAATTGGATCGGAATTAGGTATTAAATTACAAGAAGGCGTATACGCTGCTGTTCAAGGACCAACACTTGAAACAAAGGCAGAATACAATTACCTGCGCATAATTGGTTCAGATGCAGTAGGTATGAGTACCATTCCAGAAAACATTGTTGCCCGCCATATGGGTATGAAAGTGTTTGCCATTTCTGTGATTACAGATTTAGGTGTGCCTGGAATGGTAAAGAAAATTAGCCTGCAAGATGTATTAAATGCAGCTGCTATTGCCGAACCAAAAATGACAAAATTGATAAGCCAAATGGTAAGTCGCGTTTAAGACCGGCTCAAATACCCTACTTTTGAAAAATGGATATAACTTCTGCAGAATATAAAACGAGCTCAAACAGTTTAAAAGATTGCCCCAAAACAGACTTCCCTGAATATGCATTTATTGGGAGAAGTAATGTTGGAAAATCTTCTTTGATAAACATGTTGGTTCAAAGAAAAGAATTGGCAAGAACATCGGGAACACCCGGTAAAACCATAAGTATGAATTTCTTTTGCGTAAACAACGAATGGAATTTGGTGGATTTACCTGGTTATGGATACGCAAGAAGATCGAAGGATTTAAGAGCATCTTGGGAGAAAACACTTTGGAATTATTTAGAAAAAAGGGATTTCTTGGTGTGCTTATTTGTTTTGGTTGACTCCAGAATAGAGCCACAAGAAAAGGATTTAGAGTTTATCAATAAATTAGGTGAGGTGGGTATTCCATTCCATTTGGTTTTTACCAAATTAGATAAACTGAAAGCAGCTCAAGCCGAAACCAATATTGAAAATTTTAAAGCAAAGCTTTTGGAAACTTGGGATGAATTGCCAACAATTTTTATTACCTCAGCCCTTGATAAACGTGGCAGAGAAGAGGTTTTGAAAAGCATTCAAAAAATGAACAAAGAATTTCATAAGGTTCAAAAATTGAAGGTTGCTCAAATGCGTTAAGCAACAATTTCAAAGGAATTATGCTGCAAAAAAAAGTTTTTGGTTTAATAGGAAACAACTTGGGAAACACCTTTTCCAAAGATTATTTCACCCAAAAATTCAATGCAAATAAGTTACCCCACATCTACGAAAATTTTAGTGTTTCTAGTATTGAAGCCATTGAAGATATTTTTAAAATCAATGACCTTGCGGGCTTAAATATTACCAAACCTTATAAAGAATCTGTTATCCCCTATTTGGATGAATTGGCGCCATCTGCCAGCGATTGTAGTGCCGTAAATTGTATTGAAATTTTACCAAATGGAAAACGCATTGGTCACAATACAGATCGCTTTGGCTTTCAAAAATCCTTGTTAAATTTTATCGGTTCGAACCGAAATATGAATGCATTGGTTATTGGCGATGGCGGTGCCGCAAAGGCCGTAATTAGCAGTTTAAATATTCTAGATTTAAACCTCCTTCAAGTTACCAGAAAACCAAATCTACAAGCCAAGCAAATTGCTTACGCTTCGCTGAAACCTTCAATAATTGCCGAGCATTTATTAATCATCCAATGCACTCCAGTAGGTATGTTTCCGCAGGAAATGGATTTAATTCCACTGCCTTATGAAGGAATTGGTTCGGACCATTATTGTTATGATTTAATATACTTGCCAGCAAAAAGTAGCTTTCTTTTGGCAGCAGAAAAGAATGGAGCGAAAATTAAAAATGGTTTAGAAATGTTACACCTACAAGCCGATGAGGCTTATCATATTTGGATGAACCAAGAAACTTTTTAAATTGCAGCATGGGAATATTTTATAATTATTGCAAACACAATACTCGTCTTACCAGTCATTTATTTTACAATAATATCTTGGTAAGTGGCGCAGAAAATATTCCTCAAGGAAAGCCATTACTTTTGGTTGCTAACCATCCAAATTCTTTTTTAGATGCAATTGTTATTGGTGCTGCCATTAACAGACCCACCTATTTTTTAGCCAGGGGCGATGCATTTAACAACAAATATGCTTTCCCCATTTTAAAATCACTCAACATGCTACCGGTATATCGCTTATCGGAAGGAAAGGAAAACCTAAACAAGAACACTGATACCTTTGATGCTTGTCATCAAATATTAGAAAAAAAAGAAACTGTATTAATTTTTTCTGAAGGCATTAGTTTTAATAATTGGGACTTACGCCCTTTAAAGAAAGGTCCTGCTAGGGTAGCAAAAAAAGCCTGGGCAAGCAAAGATGCAGGTGATTTGGTCATTGTCCCAGTGGGTTTAACCTATGAACATTTTAATGGAGGAGGCAAAAATATTATCATTAACATTGGCCAGCCTTTTCATAAAAACGATTTCAATACAGAAGATTTAGAAGCAACTTTTGTTAAAAAATTTAACGAGAAAATATCCAATGCATTTGAAAAATTGGCTTATGTAAACCCTCAATTAACAGAGGGCACAGCTGATTACGCCAATTTCAGGAAACGTTTTCAATTTGCAGTAAATAAAAAAATGAATGCAATGGAAGCTCTTACTTATATAAAAGGCATTGAAACACCAACCATTCAAATAAGCGATAGAAAATTTATTTTAAGTAGTTTACTATTTGCACCAGTATATTTATTGAGCACCTGGCTCACACCCAAAATTATTAAACAGAAATTATTTTTCGATTCAATTTCTTTTGGATTGGTGATGTTTTTATGGCCGGTTTACCTACTATTATTGGGCTATTTAATAGCTTGCCTCTCAACTAATCTTTAATTTTATTAAGTCCCATTAAAGAAACCATCCAATTTGGTAGGGGTTTATGCTGACCTCTTTTCTTTAAATTTAGATACCAACCAAATTTCTTAAGAATTGGAACTTTGTGGGTTTCCACCATTTCTATAAGCGTACCATCGGGGTCTTCTACGTAGGCAAATCGCCCGCCAGATTCTCCCATATCAAAAGTATCACCACTATCAACAGTAAAAGCGTAATGGTGCTTTTCTAGGTTGTTTTTTAATTCCAACATATTTGGCACATCAAAACACAAATGAATAAAACCCAAATCACCCCAAAACCTATTTTCAAAAGTTTTAACGGGACTCCGATCCAAGGCTTGAATTAATTCAATTTGAATATCGCCTAATAACTTGCTAAATGGTGCCGTTTGTGGATTTTTAAAAGCCAACAAAACCCTGCGAAAGGATTGGTTTTTATAGCCTTCGCCAAGATCATCAAATTTTCCAGTTACATCATAAACAAGTTCAGACAAGCCCAATCCATTTTGATAAAATGCAATAGATTGATCCATGCTGCTAACACCAATAAGTGCTCCACA
>CANFSD010000195.1 GCA_947449515.1 Bacteroidota bacterium | reverse complement strand
TAATTCCAGGCATGATTGAAAGAAAAACAGGTCATGTTGTAAACATTAGCAGTATTGCTGGTAAAGAAGTTTATGCCAATGGAAATGTTTACTGTGCTACAAAATTTGCGGTTGACGCTTTAAACAAAGCAATGCGCATTGAATTATCGGCTTATCCAGTAAGGGTTACAGGAATTTATCCGGGAGCAGTAGAAACAGAATTTTCAATTGTGCGTTTCCATGGCGATGAAGAAAAAGCGAAAGCAGTTTACCAAGGATTTGATAATTTGTTGGCCAGTGATATTGCAGATGCTATCCATTATGCAATCAGCAGACCTGCGCATGTAAATATCAATGAAATGATTGTAATGCCAACAGCACAGCCTGTGCCCGGCATCATCCATAGAAAGTAAATTAGTTTTTAGAGTTCTCCATGAGGTAAGCTTTGATAAAATCATCTAAGCCTCCATCCATTACTTTTTGCACATCAGAAGTTTCGGTATCTGTTCTTAAATCCTTTACCAATTTGTATGGATGGAAAACATAATTACGAATTTGACTGCCCCATTCTATTTTCTTTTTGCCCGCTTCTATAGCAGATTTGGCTTCGTTTTGTTTGCGCAATTCTAGTTCGTATAATTGCGAGCGTAACATGGTTAAAGCTCTTTCTTTATTGGCACTCTGAGAGCGTTCCACCTGGCAAATAATAACAATTCCTGTTGGTTTATGGGTAAGTTGAACTTTGGTTTCAACCTTATTTACATTTTGTCCGCCTGCACCCCCAGACCTAGAAGTTTGAAATTCTATATCTGCATCTTTGATATCTATTTCTATGCTATCGTCAACTATTGGATAAACATATACAGAGGCAAAAGAAGTATGTCGCCTGGCATTGCTATCAAATGGAGAAATACGCACCAAACGATGCACCCCATTTTCTCCTTTTAAAAAGCCATAGGAAAAATCGCCACTTACTTCAATGGAGCATGATTTAATACCAGCACCATCACCTGCTTGTTCGTCAACTACTGCGGCTTTGAGGCCATGTTTATCTGCATACATGATATACATACGCATGAGCATTTCTGCCCAATCTTGGCTCTCGGTTCCACCTGCACCAGAATTGATATTGATCATGCAATTCATTTGGTCTTCCTCGTTGCTGAGCATGTTTTTAAATTCAAGCTCTTCTACAACTTTGGCGGCATTCTGGTAGGCATTTTCTACTTCTTCTTCTGTGCCTTCACCTTCTTGATAAAATTCAAATAATACAGATAAATCCTCCAACACGGTTTCCATGTTGGCATAGGCATCGGTCCAAATTTTCTTTAACCTGGTACCTTTAATATGTCGTTCTGCTTCTTTGGGATTGTCCCAGAAATTGGGCTGTAAACTACGCGCCTCCTCTTCCTTGATGTCTAATAATTTATTATCGACGTCAAAGATACCTCCTCAGGGCATCTGCCCTCAACTTCAAATCTTTGAGTTGTTCTGTAGTCATGGAAAGGTATTATTTAATGAAATGAAATTGTTCTGTAAAACTACAGAACAATTTCATTTTTAATTTCAATGTATTACGACGAAGCCAAAGAGTTTTTGAAACGTTTGCGTTCGTTCTCATCTAAATGTACTTTACGTAAACGAAGTGATTGTGGGGTAATTTCTACCAGTTCATCACCTTGAATATATTCCATACATTCTTCTAAAGAGAAATTAATTTTTGGAGCCATACGGGTTTTATCATCTGTTCCAGATGCACGCATGTTGGTTAATTTTTTCTCTTTGGTAATATTCACTACTAAGTCATCTTGACGGTTAGTTTCACCAATAATCTGACCCATGTAAATGTTTTCACCTGCCTCAACAAAGAAGCTACCACGGTCTTGTAATTTATCAATTGAATAAGCAATTGCTTTGCCTTGTTCACCAGAAATCATAACCCCACTGCCACGGTTAGGAATAGTACCTTTCCAAGGCTCAAATGCTTTGAAACGATGGGCCATAATTGCTTCACCAGCTGTTGCGGTTAGCAAGTTATTTCTTAAACCAATAATACCACGTGATGGAATTTCAAATTCTAAGTGAATCAAATCGCCTTTAGGTTCCATGATTAACATATCACCTTTACGCTGACTTACATATTCAATTACTTTACCTGAATATTCTTCTGGTACGTTTACAGTAAGAATCTCAATAGGCTCACATTTTTGTCCATCAATTTCTTTTAGGATTACTTGTGGTTGACCTACTTGTAATTCGTAACCTTCACGACGCATGGTTTCAATTAAGATAGATAAATGCAAAATACCTCTACCGAAAACCAAGTATGAATCTGCCGCATCTGTTTCTTCAACGCGAAGGGCCAAATTCTTTTCTAATTCTTTGAACAAACGATCACGTAAGTGACGAGATGTTACAAATTTACCTTCTTTACCAAAGAATGGTGAGTTGTTAATACAAAACAACATATTCATGGTAGGTTCGTCAATCTTAATAGGAATAAGGCCTTCAGGATTTTCAAAATCAGCAATGGTATCACCAATTTCAAAACCATCAATACCCATTACCGCACAAATATCACCACCGTGTGCTTCTTCCACTTTCATTTTACCAAGACCTTCAAACGTGTAAAGTTCTTTGATACGTGATTTTTGGATCGAACCATCACGCTTTACTATACTTACCGGTTGGTTTACTTTAATGCTACCGCGTAAAATTCTACCAATGGCAATACGACCAGTAAATGAAGAGTAATCCAATGAGGTGATTTGCATTTGCAAGTTACCTTCTGGTACCACTGGCGCAGGGATTTGAGAAATAATGTCTTCTAATAATTCAGTGAAATCTGTTGTTGGATTTTTCCAATCTCTACCCATCCAACCCATTTTAGAACTGCCATACATGGTATGGAAATCTAATTGTTCTTCGGTTGCTTCTAGGTTAAAGAATAAATCAAATACCGCGTCATGTACTTCATCTGGACGGCAGTTAGGCTTGTCTACCTTGTTAATTACCACAATTGGTTTCTTGCCCAAAGCCAAAGCTTTTTGCAATACGAAACGCGTTTGTGGCATTGGGCCTTCAAAAGCATCTACCAATAGCAAAACACCATCGGCCATATTCAATACACGTTCAACTTCGCCGCCAAAGTCACTGTGACCAGGTGTATCGATGATGTTAATTTTAGTTCCTTTGTAATTTACCGAAATGTTTTTCGCTAAAATAGTGATACCTCTCTCACGCTCAAGGTCATTGTTGTCAAGGATTAAGTCGCCTTTTTCTTGGTTTTCACGAAAAATCTGAGTTTGGTGAATGATTTTGTCAACCAAAGTAGTTTTTCCATGGTCAACGTGTGCTATAATAGCTATATTTCTGATATTCTGCAT
>CANFSD010000194.1 GCA_947449515.1 Bacteroidota bacterium | reverse complement strand
TAACCAAAGCATTTAACAAGGTAGATTTACCGGCATTGGGCTTGCCTACAATTACCGTAGGAACGCCGTTTTTAATGGCATTGCCCATCTTAAAGGTTTGGGTAAGTGCATTGATTAAACTGAGAATTTTTTGCACCAATTCGCGCAATTCAGGTCGGCTGGCAAACTCTACATCTTCTTCACTAAAATCTAATTCCAGTTCTATAAGCGAAGCAAAATTTACCAAGCGCTCTTTTACTTGCGCAATCTCCTTTGAAAATCCACCACGCATTTGGTTCATGGCGGTTTTATGACTCATCTCAGAATGCGATGCAATTAAATCTGCCACCGCTTCGGCTTGGGTTAGGTCTAATTTTTTGTTTAAGAAAGCTCTTAGGGTAAACTCGCCAGGCTTTGCCAAACGGGCTCCTTGGCGAACCAAGAGTTCTAAAATTCTTTGTTGGATATAAGGCGAACCATGGCAACTTAACTCTATGGTATGCTCGCCGGTATAACTTTTTGGAGCAACAAAAACACTGGCTAAAACTTCATCTACCGCATTGGTTCCATCCATAATTTTACCAAAATGGAGGGTATGGCTGGCAACTTTTTCTAGGTTCGAACCAACAAATAATTGGTTAACTAAACTGATGGCATTTGGGCCACTTACGCGCAAAACGCCAATGGCGCCTATACCTGCAGCAGTTGCAATGGCACAAATGGTATCGCCTAAATGGTATTGGTTACTCGACATATTCCTCAAAGGTACATAAAAGGATGAAGGAGAAAAGCGGGGTAGCCTATAAACAATTCTGTTTTTTTAATTCTTTAACTTCATCGCCATAGAGATCGGTAAAGCTATACGACAATGCTTTTTGAATGGCTTCGCATGCTTTCTCTTTTTGGTTTTGGGCCAAATAGATGAGCGCTAAATTTCTATAAGCATAAGCATTGGTAGGGAAGAACTTCAATGATTTATTAATGTTTTTTAAAGCTTCTTCTGTTTTGCCCAATTTAAATTGTGCATAGCCCAAATTGTTTAATACATAAGGCTCATTGGGCTCCAAGGCTAATCCTTCTAAGAGGTATTTTTCGGCAAAGGCATAGCGCTCACGTTTCTGGTTTTGGTATCCCAAATTCACATACGCACCAATGTATTTAGGATTCTTTTCTTTTATCCCTAACAAGATTTTTTCTGCCTCAACAAATTGATCGGCATCAAATAAAGTGGCCGATAAATTATTCAAAGCATCCAAATTGTCTGGGCGCAATCTTAATGCCTCTCTGCAATCTGCAATGGCGTTTTCAATATTATTTACATGGTGACTAACCCCGCTGCGGTTAATTAATATTTCAAATTTCAATGAATCATTACCAGTGCACAATTCATAAGCCTTATTAAAGTCTTTGAGACTATTGGCCATATCATTTATGCCATAAAAAAACAAACCACGCATGTTGTAAGCTGCAGCAGAATTAGGGAATTTACTTACGGTAAATTGGATATTTTCAAATGCTTTCTCGGCATTTATACCCAACAAGGCGGTAGATTTAAGCACGCTTAATTCATCTGTTAAGCCAGTTTTGCCAATTTCCTTCTCAACCAAGTCGAGGGCTTTTTTGCTTTTTCCAGCACTTATTAAATCCTTTATTTCTTTTGAATTGGTTTGGGCTTGTAATTGCAAACCAAACAAAATAAGCATTGCTAATAGTAGCTGAATGCGTTTAAAAATATTGCTATTAACCATCTTGCTTTTATAATTTTTCTAGTACCAAAACAATCTTGTTAAAATTAGCTGCCGCATTAATAACAGAGCGATAACTTTCATAACTTTCAACAGGCAAATGAATCACATTATAGTATTCATCGCAAAGCAATTTAATGGTATTGCCTTCTTGGGTATAGGTAGAGGTAAATCCAGCTGCATCATTTTTGCCTAAGAAAGGTTGCACTTTCATATTCAACTCTGCTATGTTTTTAACTTGGTAGCCCTCTGGAATGGTGAAGGTAATTTCGCGGTGATAGGTTCTGTTGTAGGCATTTTCTACGGGTAAAATTCTTGCAGAGGCTTGGTATAATTCAGATTGTGGCCCAATGAGCTCGCCAAATTTTAATAGAATTTTTGGACCAGCCTTTTCAATAAAATGCTGCGAACTCATTTTGCTGTTTACAATTAATGGAAACAACATCAAATTGTCTGAACCTTTGTTTTCAATTTTAATACTCTTAATGCTAATTTCTTTTTGAAATTGTCTTACAATATTCTCTTCGTATTCACGCAATTTGTCTTTGTCTATGTACTCAAAATAAGGTTGATAGTTTTGTGCATTGTACCCCAAAAATTCTTGGCGTAAATCAATATCCAAACTGTCAAAATCTTTGTTCATAGTAACCTTTACAGTCATGTTGTTTTGAGTGGTGGCAGCAGGGTAGGCGGCAATAAACTTAACTTTACCTGCACCCGTATTGATATCGCCTAAGCTTACTTTTCTAATAAATAAGCCATAGTTTTCTGTATACTCACCTGGTACCAAACCTAATCTAAAGGTTTGCGAAAATGGACTCATATATTTATTAATGCTTGGGAAGTAAATCAAGAAATTGTTTAAGAATACATACGATTCGTAATCCTTTGGGAAAGGCGTTTTAAAGCGGCTACTGGTAACCACAATTTCTTTTTCTATTCCAGCCTTATCAAATAACAAACAAAACATGCGGGCTGCCCCGTTTTCATTCATTGCACCCAATTGTACTATGGTTTCAATATTGCTCAAACGACTGTCATTCATGTCGTTGAAATTGAAGTTCTTCTTTACATAAGCTTCTATTGACCTAATCTTTGTTTCTTCATCTGGCGCATATTTGATATTAGATGATTTGAGTATTTTTTCAATTGCCTTGTTTTCTTCTTTTGTTACATTGTTGCAAAGGTTGTCATAAATGTTCTGACTAACCAATCCGTAATTAAAGGGGTTTTTCTTTCCTTTGGCTGTATTAAAATACAATTGGTAAATTACTTTCTGCTTACTTCCATCTTCATTGGCAAATGATTCATCAAACATTTTAGGCACCATGGTGGTGTCTGCTACCAGCATGTTTCTTTCTTCAAGTGTGGTGTCTTCACGCATTTCCGGAAAGCCATTTAACGACTTGGCACTAAAGATTAAATTCTCTGGCGAAATAACTTTAAACAACACGCGTGCCTTGGGTGCATTTGCCTGAAAGGTTTGGATCGTACCAGACAATGAAGGATTGCGTTTAACTAAATAATAATATTCAATAAAACTTCCTTTTTCTGCTCCAGAAACAGCAAAGAAATTTACCTTTTGGTTGTCTTCATTGGTACCCTCTTTTAAGGCATCTTCGCCCATTGAGTTTACTTTTCCATTT
>CANFSD010000193.1 GCA_947449515.1 Bacteroidota bacterium | reverse complement strand
TTTTCGCTCAGAGGTCAAGCAAATTCATTCATAGGATAATTAAAGGCATATTATACTTGATAAATAAGCTAAAAGCTGCCATAAATAATTATTTGGCACTAGTTTTACGCAGTTTGCACTTAATAAAACAGCCTATAGCCAAAAGAAAATAGCATAAAAAAATCCTGCTTAATTACTTAAGCAGGATTTTTTTATTTAATAACCATTGTCTATGGACCATTGTCTATGGCCCATCGACTAAACTACTTAGCGTAGTTAACAGAACGCTTTTCTCTAATAACCGTAATTTTAATCTGACCAGGGTAGGTCATTTCTTTTTGGATACGTTGGCTCATGTCAATAGACATTAAGTCTGCTTGGTCGTCGGTTACTTTTTCAGATTCAACCATTACACGTAATTCTCTACCTGCTTGAATGGCAAATGCTTTTTCTACACCAGGGTAGCTCAAGGCAATGTTTTCAAGGTTTTTCAAGCGTTTCATGTAATTCTCGGTATCTTCTCTTCTGGCTCCAGGACGTGAACCGCTAATGGCATCACAAGCTTGGATAATTGGAGATAGGATAGAGGTCATTTCAATTTCATCATGATGCGCGCCAATAGCATTTACTACTTCTGGATGCTCTTTGTATTTTTCGGCAAGCTTCATACCCAACAATGCATGTGGAGTTTCAGCATCGTCATCTGGCACTTTACCAATATCATGTAATAGACCAGCACGTTTAGCTAATTTAACATTTAAGCCAAATTCTGCTGCCATGGTTGCACAAAGGTTGGCAACTTCTCTACTGTGCATTAATAAGTTTTGGCCGTAGCTACTTCTGTAACGCATTCTACCAACCATACGAATCAATTCTGGATGGAGGCCATGTATTTGTAAATCTATACAAGTACGTTCACCAATTTCTACAATTTCTTCTTCTAATTGCTTTTTGGTTTTAGCTACAACCTCTTCAATACGCGCTGGATGTATTCTACCATCTGTAACCAAACGGTGCATAGATAAACGCGCAATCTCTCTTCTAATTGGATCAAAACAAGAAAGGATAATAGCTTCAGGGGTATCATCTACAATAAACTCAACGCCTGTTGCTGCTTCCAATGCACGGATGTTACGACCTTCTCTACCAATAATTCTACCTTTTAATTCATCGCTTTCAATATTAAAAATACTAACTGCATTTTCAATGGCATGCTCTGCTGCGGTACGTTGAATGGTACTTAAAATAATTTTCTTAGCTTCTTTTGAAGCGGTAAGTTTAGCTTCGTCGGTAATGTCCTTAATTTTTGAAAGAGCTTCTGTGCGCGCTTCTTCATGTAAGGCTTCTACCATTTGCTTTTTAGCTTCTTCGGCAGTTAAGCCTGCAATTTTTTCCAATTGCTTTACTTGGTTGTGAAGTGCTTTTTCTGCTTCTTCTTTTTTAAGGGCAACTGCTTCCAATTGGCGCTCTAGGCTCTGTTTAATAGAATCAAGCTCCGCATCCTTGCGTTGGCTTTGTTCCATTTTTTGCTTCAGGCTTTGTTCCTGTTGCTTAATTTTGTTTTCTTCTTTTTGGATGTTTGCGTTGCGTGAATTTACTTCTTTCTCGTGTTCTGCTTTTAATTGCAAGAACTTCTCTTTGGCTTCAAGCATTTTGTCCTTTTTAATGACTTCAGCTTTTTCTTCAGCCTCCTTCAGTATCTGAGAGGATTTTGATTTAGAAAGGTTGTTATTCACGACCCACATCACCACCGCACCAGCCCCTAAGGACAGCATGGCAATAATTACTACGAATGAGTTTTCCATTGGTTTAACATTTATTTGGTTAACGTTAAATCCATTTATTCCTTACAATTGAATGTGCTTGAGCAACTGGGTTATTTGGTCCAGTTCTTTGTCCGTTTCCTTGCCGCCTGCTTCCAGTTGGCGTTTTAGTGCAAGGTTCTCATTTGCAACCTCTATGGCAAACATTGCCAAAGCATCTTGTTGGTCGCGTAGGTTAAACTGCTGGCTGTATTGCAAGAGTTTATCCTGAATGAGTTTACCGGCTGCTCTCAAATTCGCTTCCTCATTTGAGTCTACAGTGAGGGGGTAAACCCTCCCGGCTATATGGATATTTATAGATAGCTCGTTCAATTGTTGTTAGGCAAATGGTTTAACAACTTTAGGCATTCATCTATTTCGCGAACATAGCGGTTTATTGATTTTTTCACTTCCGTTATGTCTTGCTTTCCTAGTTGAATTCCATCAGCAAGTTTACTAATTTTATTCTTATCTTCTAATATTTCTGCTCTTTTTGTTTGCAATAGGAGTGCTTCTTCCATGTTTTTCAAGTCTTTCCGCTGTTTTTCTACAGTTTGCTCCAAGCTATTAACTTGGTTCAGCAAAGCGGTAACCTTTAGTTTAATGAGCGCTAATTTCTCCTCTGCCGTCATTGTTTAGCCTCTTAGGATGGCCCCAGTTTCTTTGCTAAAATTGGCCAATAACTTAGCCATCACCTCCTCAATTTCTTGGTCGGTTAGGGTTTTGCTATCATCCTGCAATACAAAACTTAGTGCATACGATTTCTTTCCTTTTTCAATTTTATCGCCCATGTACACATCAAAGGCATTCATTTGTTTTAAAAGGTTAGGCGCTGTTTTAGCAGCAATTTTCTCTAATTGGTTATAGGTTACGGTTTGATCCAATAACAAAGCCAAATCTCTTCTTACTGCCGGAAATACACCAATATGTTGTAGCTTGAATTTTACATCTCGGGCCAATTCTATGAGCAAATCTAGGTCAATATCTACATACCATAGCGCCTTGTCTATATCATATTTTTTTGCCAAAGTTTCATTCACACTACCAAAAACTGCAATTTGTTTTTTCTTCACCAAAACTTGGCAGGCATCCTCAAAGCGTTCATCTGGGTTATAGGTATATTGGTAATTGCCGAACCCAACTTTCCCCAATAATTGCTCCAGCACATTTTTAATACCAAAGAAGCCAAATTCATTTTTACTATTGTTCCATGTTTCGGGTTGTTTTCTTCCCAATACGGCCAATACCAAGTGCTTTTGTTCTTTGTAATTATTCAATTGGTTGGCATCACCGTTTCTTGAATAGGTTTTGCCAATTTCAAAAAAGCGCACATCGTTGTTTTTGCGGTTATTGTTAAATTGTACTGCCTCCAAAACACTGTGCAACATGTCTAAGCGCATGGTGTCAAGGTCTTGGCTCAATGGATTTAACAATTGAACAGCATTGGCTATTTCGGTTTCTGTATAATTACTGCTTTTGGTAAGCGAATTGCTGGCCATTTCAAAAAAGCCATTATTGCTTAAAAAGTTGGCCAATTTGTTTTTGAGGTTCAAACCAAATTCATCCTTGCTAAAAGTCATTGCCGATTTAATATCGGT
>CANFSD010000192.1 GCA_947449515.1 Bacteroidota bacterium | reverse complement strand
TTTGGTTGGCAAACCTGTACTTGGACCCGCTCTTTGAATATTTACAATTACCAAAGGCAATTCCAACATAGTGGCCAAACCAATTGCTTCACCTTTTAGGGCAATACCTGGTCCAGAAGAACCCGTTACTGCCAAGTGCCCACCAAAGGCAGCTCCAATTGAAGCGCAGATACCTGCAATTTCATCTTCGGCTTGGTAGGTTTTGATATCAAAATTTTTGTACTTAGATAAATCGTGTAAGATATCTGTAGCTGGTGTAATTGGATAAGTTCCGTAAAACAATGGCAAACCAGATTTTACTGAAGCGGCTATTAAACCATAGGCTGCAGCTTGGTTACCCATAATACTGCGGTAAACTCCAGATTCCATTTTAGCTGGCGCAACCGTATACCTGTTGGCAAACATTTCGGTGGTTTCACCGTAATTCCAACCAGCATTTAAAACTTTAATATTGGCATTCATTACCGCTTCATTCTTTTTGAATTTGGCACGGATAAATTCCAAGGTTGAATCTATTGGGCGGTGGTACATCCAATATACCAATCCCAAAACAAACATATTTTTGCAACGGTCAATTTCCTTAGTAGTCATGCCACTATCGGCAAGTGCTGCGCGGGTAATTTTAGTTACATCAATTGTTTTTAAATCGTATTCAGATAATGAACCATCTGTTAGTGGATTCTGGTCTTCTGGCACATTAGCCAAACGCATATTTTTGCTGTCAAAACCATCAACATTGGCAATAATAACACCACCTTTTTTAAGGTTCTTAATATTCACCTTTAAGGCAGCAACGTTCATTGCTACCAATACGTCTGAATTATCTCCAGGGGTATTAATTTTGGTTGATCCAAAATGAATTTGAAAACCAGACACACCCGCCAAAGTGCCTAATGGGGCTCGTATTTCTGCAGGGAAATCAGGAAAAGTTGCAAGGTCGTTACCATGTAAGGCAGTTGCATTGGTGAACTGCGTACCGGTTAATTGCATACCATCGCCAGAATCTCCGGCGAAACGAATGACTACCGATTCTAATTCTTTATCTATTGTGTCTGTCATTGTGTGGATTTTTTTATAGGGCTTTTTCCTATTTGATTGGCGAAGCTATGATATTAGATGAAAAAAAAGAAATGATTTTACTCATCAAAAAAAAAGCTGACAAAGGGTTTGATTCCTTTGAGCTTAAAGTGTTTCTTTGAAGAAAATAATATACCATGGATATAAGATTATTTGTAACAGGCGGCACTTTTGATAAAGAATATAACGAATTAAATGGTCAATTGTTCTTTAAGGATACCCATATCCAAGAAATATTAAAGCTGGGCAGAAGTAGGCTCGACCTAAACATTAGAACCTTAATGCTCATTGACAGCTTGGAAATGACCGATACCGACCGTGCCTTGATTGCAGATAATTGCAAGCAATGTGAGGAAAACAGAATTGTAATTACCCACGGCACTGATACCATGACGGAGACGGCGGCCTATTTAGCAAAAGAGGAAATTCAAAAAACCATTATTTTAACGGGTGCCATGATTCCTTATAAATTTGGCTCGAGCGATGGCTTATTTAATTTAGGAGGCGCATTGGCCTTTGCCCAAACCCTTCCTATAGGCGTATACGTAGCCATGAATGGACGTTATTTCCATTGGGATAATTGCAGAAAAGACAAACAAAACGGAATATTTGAGGAATGTAATTCCTAGAATTCATTATTCCGTTAATGCTTTCAAGAAACTAAATTAGAAAATTTAACACTCATTTATATTACAATTAATCAGTTAAATCATCCAATTCAAACCGCAACCTATCTTCTTCAATTAATTTTTTCAAATCCTCCTCCTTCGGCAAATACAGCAAATATTTGTTTGCAAAAATATTGTTCTGATCATTTAATACCGAATACTTTACAATTGCTTCATCCTTTTCAGAACAAAGCAACAATCCTATGGTTGGGTTGTCATTTTCACTTCGTTTTAGGTCGTCATACATGCGTACATACATATCTAACTGCCCAATATCTTGGTGTTTCATTGGACCCGTTTTTAAATCTATAATTACAAAACACCTGAGCAAATAATTGTAAAAAACCAAATCAATAAAAAAATCGGAAGTATCAGTAACTATATGCTGTTGACGAGCAACAAAGGCAAATCCTTTCCCAAATTCTAGAAGAAATTTTTGTAAATGATCTATAATGGCCGTTTCAATATTTTTTTCAGTATTTTTCTCTATAGATGATAGTCCTAAAAACTCAAAAATATAAGGATCCTTTATTAAATTCTCAAAACTTGGCTTACTATCCTTTTCAGGCAACTTTGAAACAACTCGTTCAAATGCCAATGTGTTAATTTGCCGCTGTAATTCTCGGCTATTCCAATTTGAGGAAATTGATTCTTGTATGTAAAACTGCCGTTTTTCCATATTCTCAAGCCTTGAAAGCATTCTATAATGTGTCCAACTCAATTCGTGACGCAATGCGTCATAAATTGGAAATGCCAAATAAAAACTGCGCATATTTCGAAGATTACTTTCATCATAACCTTTACCAAATTCTAATGTTAATGCTGCAGACAATTTCTTTAAGGTTGCAGTTCCATATTTTGCTTTGGCATTCCCTTTTTGCTCTTCTTTAACTATTAAAGAACCTATTTTCCAATAGGTTTCTAATAGAACAGCGTTTGCCATTCTGTAAACCCTTTTCCTTGCCTGTAAAATAAGGTCTTTTACCTGTTCAATTAATTGCAGACTATTAGCCTCCATACTTATTAATATTGTATGGGGTGCAAAATAATTAATTAGATCTGCTCAGATTTATTTCGAAATTCAACCTACTGCTTCTTCAATTCAAAAATTTGCTACAATTCAACCTGGCTAAGTATTTTCAGGTTTTCTTATAAATAGGATATTTTATTTTCCATGCCATGAATGGACGTTATTTCCATTGGGATAATTGCAGAAAAGACAAACAAAACGGAATATTTGAGGAATGTAATTCCTAGAATTATTCTAGGTCTTTGTTAATCATTTCCCACAATTTATCTTTCAATTCTTCCAAGCCTTTTTGGGCAGCAGAACTAATAAAAACATGCGGTACACGTGGCAGTTTTTTCTTGATATCTTTTAGCGTTGCATCATCTACCAAATCACATTTGGTGATGGCTAAAATTCTACTTTTCGCAGATAATTCTTTGTTGTGCAATTTTAATTCACGCAACAAAATATTGTATTCTTCTTTGATATTTTCGCTGGTTGCTGGAACCAAAAACAACAAAGTAGCATTTCTCTCAATATGACGCAAGAAGCGGGTTCCAAGCCCTTTGCCTTCATGCGCACCTTCAATAATTCCTGGTATATCTGCCATTACAAAAGATTTGTAATCGCGG
>CANFSD010000191.1 GCA_947449515.1 Bacteroidota bacterium | reverse complement strand
TCTTAGCAACAGCTTTCTTAGCAACTGGCTTCTTAGCAACTGGCTTTTTAGCAACTGGCTTCTTAGCAACTGGCTTCTTAGCAACAGGCTTCTTAGCAACAGGCTTTTTAGCAACAGGCTTTTTAGCCACAGGTTTTTTAGCAACTGGTTTTGCAGTTTTCTTAGCCAAAACTTTTTTAGCCACTGGTTTTTTGGGAGCTGCTTTCACAACTGCCTTTTTAGGAGCTACTTTTTTTGCAACTTTTTTAGGAGCTGCTTTCGCAACTGCCTTTTTAACTGCGCTTTTAATAATTTTCTTAGCCATGGGTCTCGTTAAATTTTATCCATTTGAACCTTCAAAACAATTTCATCAACCAAAACCTCAGTGTAAACGGGAAGTTCACTTACTGTAACGATTTCGGTCGCTAAAATTTCGCTGCAAATATAGGTTTTGAATTGATTTATAGCACCTTTAATATAGGTTTCTTCAATAATTTTTACCAAAATCTTGTCGCTTATTTCCAGATTTTGCTCTTTTCTGAGGCTTTGGAGCTTGCTAACTAGCTCTCTAGCAATACCTTCCTCTTTTAGTGCTTCACTT
The DNA here is from genome assembly GCA_947449515.1 of Bacteroidota bacterium. Taxonomy (GTDB): domain Bacteria; phylum Bacteroidota; class Bacteroidia; order UKL13-3; family UKL13-3; genus B1. The sequence goes on along the minus strand of CANFSD010000191.1, from coordinate 2,811 downwards.
AGGTTAATATCCAGGGCAACTGTGATACGGCCCTCATTAGCAACCTTATAACCGGTAATTTCTTTAGAAATAATCTCTACATCGCTTTGGAGTACCTCAATATTTTCGCCTTCAATAACAATTTCAATGGCACCAGATTGCTCCAATTGGGCAATTTGCTCCTGTTTAAATTGGGTGATGGCCTCGGCCACTTGCTTCATTTTGCCACCAACTTTTTTGCCCAAAGTCTTAAAGTTTGGCTTAATGCTTTTGTCAATTGCATCAATGAATTCCAATTCTTTCACATTTACTTCGGCTAAAATCAGGTCTTTTACATGCGAAATTTCATTTTTGATATTTTGGTCTACCACAGGAATGAGGATTTTTTGCAAAGGTTGTCTAACCTTGATGTTTTCCTTTTTGCGAATAGATAATACCAACGAAGAAATTATTTGTGCGTATTCCATTTGAACCTCAAGTTCTTTGTTGATTAAATGGGTGTTTGCTACAGGAAATAAACTTAAGTGCACGCTTTCTGCGCTGTTTCTTTTGCTCACCAAATTTAAATCTCTAAACAATTGCTCAGAGAAGAATGGCGCAAAAGGACTCATTAATTGAGAAATGGTTTCGAGGCAGGTATACAATGTTTGGTATGCAGAAATTTTATCGGTACTGTATTCGCCTTTCCAAAATCTTCTGCGGCATAAGCGCACATACCAATTGCTTAAATTCTCTCCCACAAAGTCCTGAATGGCTCTAGCCGCTGGGGTTGGGTCATAATCATTCATTTGTTTTTCTACCTTTAAAACCAAACTATTGAGTAGGCTCAAGATCCAACGGTCAATCTCAGGTCTGTCTTCAATGGCAATATCCGCTTCGGCATAAGAGAAGCCATCTATATTGGCATAAAGTGCAAAGAAATTATAGGTATTGTAGAGCGTGCCAAAGAATTTACGCTGACATTCAGCTACGCCATCCAGATCAAATTTTAAATTGTCCCAAGGATCACTGTTGCTCAACAAATACCAACGGGTGGCATCTGCCCCAAACTGGTCGATGGTTTTAAAAGGATCTACCACATTGCCCAAACGCTTGCTCATTTTGTTGCCGTTTTTATCGAGCACCAATCCATTTGCAATTACATTTTTGTAGCTAATGCTATCAAATAATAAAACAGATAAGGCATGTAAAGTGAAGAACCAACCACGTGTTTGGTCAACTCCTTCTGCAATAAAATCTGCAGGGAAATTTTTGCGGAACACTTCTTCATTTTCAAAAGGCCAATGCCATTGCGCATAAGGCATGGCACCACTGTCGAACCAAACATCAATTAAGTCTGCTTCGCGTTGCATTTTTTCACCTTTTGAGGAAACCAAGATTACCTCATCGACATAAGGTTTATGGAGGTCTTTCATTTCAAAAGATTTATCCATAAAGCCAGCAGCCACTGCTTTTTCAATTTCGAGGTTTAATTCTTCTTTTGAACCAATACATTTTTCTTCGCTACCATCGGCAGTGCGCCAGATGGGCAGGGGAGTTCCCCAATACCTTGAACGACTTAAGTTCCAATCTACCAAGTTTTCCAACCAATTTCCAAATCTACCTGTTCCGGTATGGGCAGGTTTCCAATTGATGGTTTTATTGAGTTCAACTAGCCTGTCTTTAACGGCAGTAGTTTTAATGAACCAACTTTCTAATGGGTAGTATAAAATAGGTTTATCTGTTCTCCAACAATGCGGATAGGTATGCTCGTATTTTTCAATTTTAAATGCTTTGTTTTCAATTTTTAATTTCAAAGCAATGAGCTCATCTACGCTCAAATATTTATCCAGTTTAGGGATAATGGTAGCCAGTTTTTCTTGTTGAATCTTTAATTCAATGGCTTTTTCTTCTTCGCTTAAATAGGCTTCTTTTACATAACGGCCAGCAAGTGGGAAGGTAGCATCAGCAACGCTGTCCAAGAATTTACCAGATTTGTCAACCAAGGTAAGGGTACCCATTCCATTTTGTTTTCCAACCCTGAAGTCATCTGCACCAAAACTTGGGGCAATGTGAACAATACCTGTACCATCTGAAGTGGTAACAAAATCGCCAATAATTACTTTAAAAGCTGCGCCATCTTCAGGTTGCACATAGGGTAACAATTGGTGGTAAGCAATACCTCCCAATTCTTTTCCATTAAATTCCTTCACCACCTCAAACGGAATTTTCTTATCGCCCGCTTGGTAGTCGCTTAGGTTCGAACCGGCATTTGTTTCTGGAAAATATTTGCCCATTAAATCTTTTGCCAAAATAACATGAATAGGCAAATGGGTATAAGGGTTAAATGATTTTACAAGTACATAAGTAATTTTTTCTCCCACCGCCAATGCGGTATTGGATGGTAAAGTCCATGGAGTGGTAGTCCAAGCAAGGAAGTAAGCTTTTTCGCCATTAACACCAATTTGACTTGGATCGGCAATTTCAAATTGCGCTACAACGGTATTGTCTTTTACATCTTTGTAGGTGCCGGGTTGGTTCAGCTCATGGCTACTTAAACCAGTACCTGCCGCCGGCGAAAATGGTTGTATGGTGTAACCTTTATAGAGGTAGCCTTTTTTATAAAGTTCTTTTAAAAGGTACCAAAGGCTTTCTATATAATCATTTTCGTAGGTGATGTATGGATCGCTGAGGTCTACCCAATACCCCATTCTATTGGTAAGATTATCCCAAACATCGGTGTATTTCATTACATCTTTTCTGCAGGCTTCATTGTATTCTGCAACGGTAATTTTTTTGCCAATGTCTTCTTTGGTAATGCCCAAAGTTTTCTCTACTTGAAGCTCAACAGGC
>CANFSD010000190.1 GCA_947449515.1 Bacteroidota bacterium | reverse complement strand
CAAATGGCCCCGTTTACAAAAAACAACCAAACAATGGTTACAATTACCAATTACACAGCTCGCACCAATGCACAAGGAGAAAACTTCTTTGCCCTGATTCTACAAGGTGGAATCACTATGGTGCAATCAAAAGAAAGCGGCAACTATTACGCTACCGCTAAAACCACTACTATCACTTCTACCTTCGACGAGGCAACTTGTCTGGGTTTAGTTGGGCAAAAAATGCCTGGCGAAATCGTTAAGGCAGAATGTGAACCTTATCCTTATGTGATTCCTGAAACAGGTGAACAAATCACAATTACACATCGTTGGGTTTATCAACCAGATGGTGCTCCTCAGATGGAGGAAGCAGTATTTGAACACAAAACTGCTAATGCATTTTAAACAAGAGGGGGCTGCGGCCCCTTCTTTATTTTTTACCATTAATCAAATGAGTATGCTATTACAAAAAGCAAAACGTAAAAACGCCAAACTGAAAATGGCGCTGCAAGGACCAAGTGGTTCGGGCAAAACTTATTCTGCTTTGCTACTGGCTTATGGCTTGTGCAAGGACTGGAATAAGATTGCAGTAATTGATACGGAAAACCATTCCTCTGAACTCTATGCAGATTTAGGTGACTTTAACGTGCTTCCCATCCTAGATCCTTTTACTCCCGAAAAATACTTAGAAGCAATAAGTGTATGTGAGTTGGAAGGCATGGAGGTAATTATCATTGATTCCATTTCACACGAGTGGGATGGAACAGGTGGTATTTTAGATATCCATGGGAATATGGCAGGTAACTCTTTTTCCAATTGGTCTAAGGTAACTCCGCGTCACAATGATTTTACCTCAGGTATTATCCAATCTCCTTGTCATATTATTTGTACCATAAGAACAAAACAGGATTATGTACTAAGTGACAAAAATGGTAAGATGGTCCCAGAAAAAGTGGGATTAAAAGGTGTCACCCGTGATGGGATGGATTATGAATTTACCCTGGTATTTGATATAGACATCAAACACAATGCCTCTGCTTCCAAAGACAGAACAGGTTTATTTGCTGATAAACCATCTAAACCATTAACTACACTGGAGGGAATGCTTTTAAAGAGCTGGTGTGAAACAGATTTATCTGCAGAGGAAATGAAGGCTAAAATTAATGAAGTAAAGACCGTTCAAGAACTCACCAGTTTGTATGCACAATTTCCTGCCTACCAAGAAAAATTACTCAGTCATTTTAAGGCCAAACGGGACCAGATTGAGAAAGAAATAAAAGCCAAAGCCCTTGGACTTGTTGAACCATTAGCCCATATTCATCATGGAAGTAATAACAGTTAATAAAAACCTTCCAGTAGAAAGGCTTGCAAATGCTGCAAACGATGCAAAGTCTGCAAAGTCCAAAGTGCATTTCTCCTCCAATACCCACTTTATACATTCAAATACCATAGAAGCAAGTTATGAGCACCTAGAAAAGGATTGCATCATACCTGTGTTTTCTAAGGACAATGAATGTACCATTAGTCATGTAGAGTTTATAGAAACAGCTTATGAGGTTGCAGAGCACATGTTTATGGGAGAGTCACTCAGTTATCCTGCTGTGAGGGTTTCACATCCCATTAAAGGCAGAATACCAGCTGCAGTGAGTAAACCTGCCAATCAACTCTTAGAGCACGAGAAAACCATCTATTATGAGCGCATGGCTTTTGTGATGGAAATACCCAATTTGAAATTTAGGGTCGGCACCAATGATTTAGCCTTAACAATAGGAGGGGTGAGGGCTTATAACCAAGAGAACTTGTACAACAGAAAATCTGAGGAGAAGTTCAAAGTGTTTATAGGTTTTCAAAACAAAGTGTGCTGTAATTTATGCATTTCCACTGATGGATTCAAATCAGAATTGAAAGCCCGTACGTCACAGGAATTGGGTACAGGAATTTTTGATATGATTAAAGCCTTTAAGGCAGAAAAGTTTATGGAAACATTAATCAAGATGCCTCAAACCAATATCAGTGAAGCACAATTTGCCCAACTCATTGGAAGGATGCGCATGTATAGTTTAATGCCTGCACAAATGAAGGAAGACATTCCCAAGTTGTTGTTAACAGACAACCAAATTAGCACCGTTGTTAGGGATTATTATGCCGACCCAAATTTCAAGAGAAACGAGGATGGTTCTTTAAGTATATGGAACCTGTACAATTTACTAACAGAATCCAATAAGTCGAGTTACATCGATACCTTTTTGGATCGTTCTGTAAATGCCTTAAGTCTTGCTAGCCATTTAAGCGATGCTATTTCTAACAATCAATATTCTTGGTACCTAAATTAAACAAATGAAGAACTCAGTTTTACTATGGTCGCCCTACAGTATACTTATCAGCAGCCCAAAAGGCTTAAGAAGAATTCGATGTCCCTTTCCTGTAGAGAATATCTCTGCCAAGGAATTTAACAAGGGATACAAAACTTATGTAAACCTGGTAAAAGAAAATCCTGTAGGACGATTGGTTTTTGAAATCAATGGTGCTTGGTATGCACACAGGCACTGGAAAATTATTTAACAATAAGGTATGGAATGTTTAGAAAAAGTAGCAGAAATAAAGGTTAGGTATTTACCTCATAAGGTAAATGGACCTAGGTTAAGAAATCCGACAGATGTTTTAGACTACCTGAAGTTGTTTTACGATACAGATACCATGAGTCTGCAGGAGCAGGTATTGGTGGTATATTTAAATCGTTCGGCAAATGTAATAGGTGTTTACAAGCATTCTGTTGGTGGATTAGATTCAACAATAATTGATGTTAGAATCATTTTAGGCACAGCATTAAAAATCGGTGCGCAACAAATCATTCTTTCACACAACCATCCATCGGGTCAATTGGTCCCATCTGCAGACGATTTGCGTATAACAAGCAAAATAAAAGAAGCAGGAAACATAATGGACATAACGGTTGTAGACCATTTATTGGTTGATTCATTCTTCAACTTTTACAGCTTTGCCCAAAATGGCGAGCTGTAATGGTAAAAAACTGCGGCATTCACGAAAGTGTTTGCTGCGGTTTTTTCTTGTAAAAAAAGATTAAAAAACTTGGGTAAATAGCTTGCTTTTGAGAATTAAAAAACAGTAAAATTTGTTGTACGCATAGTTGTACGCAAGATTTCAAAAAAGCCCAAAAGCCTTGCTATCATTAACAAGTATTGGTCATCAAGTGCACCCAAGAGGATTCGAACCTCCATCTTCAGAACCGGAATCTGAAATTCTATCCATTGAACTATGGGTGCATAATTAGTAGGGAGTGGGAGAGAGGGGTGTGAGAACCTGTCCCTTGCTGCCATCCTGTTGGAGGGCGAAGATAGGCGATTTTTGGCATTGAAAGAAATGCCTTCATCCTATAAATGGAGCAGGGAGGCTTAAACGTAT
>CANFSD010000189.1 GCA_947449515.1 Bacteroidota bacterium | reverse complement strand
TGCCACACACCATCCTTTGGAGGTTTTGTGAAAAATGTTAAAATAATTACAATTGAATCAGATTTTGGAGCAGGCAAAAAAGGCGCAAAGCTAGGGCCACAGGCGCTGCTCAAAGAACTTCCACATACTTTTACCGAAAATATCCCTATTGAAAGAATAGACCCTTTTGAAAAAGAAGAAGGCGAAAATTGTGAATTTGCCATCAATATTGAATCTATTCTTGACATTGAAAAAAGAGCTTTGGTGGCAATTGAAAGTGCCATTGATGCCAATCATACTCCTTGGATTATTAGTGGCGACCACAGCAATGGCCTAGCTGCTATTAGTGCCTATAAAAATAAATTTCCAGAAAATAGATTAGGTGTTATTTGGATTGACGCCCATGCAGATTTGCACTCACCTTATACTTCACCAAGCGGCAATATGCACGGAATGCCCTTGGCTGCTGCATTGGGATTGCAATCAAATGAAGATAGCAAAAACAAAGTAGATAGGTCGACCCAATCTCTATGGAAAGAAATGTTGCATTTGGGATCGAAAAAAATTAGCCCCAAATTACTCCCGAGCGATTTGGTTTTTATTGATATCCGGGATTTAGAAGTTGAAGAAATTGCCATTTTAGAAAACCAATCCATCAAGCATTTTACGCCGCAAAACAGAAAGGAGATTGGCATTCAAAAAATTATTGAGGACACCTTGCAACACTTGTCGCACTGCCACCACATCCTTGTTTCTTTTGATGTTGACAGCCTTGACCCAAGTATTTCTTGCGGTACAGGCACACCCGTACACGGCGGATTATCAAAAGAGGAAGCCATTGAATTATTGAAAAATTTCTTGGCAGTTCCTAACTTATTTGCATTTGAAATAACAGAAATTAATCCTCTCCTCGACCGCATTCATCCGATGGAAAAAGAAGCGGCGGAAATAGTGGTTGGAAGCTGGTAGCAGAAATGTTGACTAGGTCAACATTTCTACTATTATTAAATATTTTTTTTCGCCAGAAGCCAGAAGCTAAAACCCAATTACTAAAAGCTTAACAAAAACGCCATGGTATCAATTCCATCGGCGTAATCTGTGAGTGCGGGTTGTTGTGATTTACCAAAAGGAACGGCATTCATATGAGGAAGGTTTCCAACTACACATTGGATATTTTCTTTATGTAATTCAAGGAATGCTTGAATATCTTGTTCATTTTCATAAAACTGGAACATCAAAACACTGAGTGGTGACGACAAAGAATCGTCTTGTTTAACTATTAGGAAACCATTGTCTAAATGCGGGTCTTGGTTCATTAAGAACAATGCTTTGTGGTAGGTATAATTATTGGCAAACTTATTATGGTTAATGATGTCTTTATACCTTTCAAAGGCTATAAACATAGGTTCGAGGTTATATCCTTTAGGTAATAATAATTTGGATACATTCCTACACCCCATTCCAAAATACAAAAACACATCGTCAGCTAATAAATCAAGTTCCTCAGGCGTTTCATTTCCAGAAAGAACAGCAAGACTATTGCGGGTTTTGCGTAATAAATTGGGTTTACTCTTAAAATAGTATTCAAAATAGCGGTTGCTATTGTTACTACCTGTAGCAATTACGGCGTCAAAGTTTTTCAACTGATAATCTTCTGCAATCTTTATTTTTTCTGCCAGGCTTGGGTCTATTTCTATGAGTGTTGAAATTACCCACGACATTAATTGCTTGTCATCTGAGCTCATTTTTACCAAAGCATTATTTCCTGAGAGCAAAACACACAATAAATCGTGAAATCCTACCAAAGGAATATTGCCTGCCATGATAATTGCCACCGTTTTTGGCTCGGTTCGAACCGAAATTGGGTAATTTTTAAGCCATTGATCCAAATTTTCTTTGCTTAATAAGTCGGCCCAAGCAAAAATTGACTTTAATTGCATGTCGATGGTGAACCAATTGTTGTGGAGGTAAGCCTCCTGTAAAAGAGGCGTTTCTGAATTTATTTCGCGAAACCTGTCTCCTAATTTTGAAAATACATCTACCATTTGTGAATAATTCATATAATTTAGACTAATTCTATTTTTTTGAAAGCGCCAACAAAACTAAACTTGCAGTAGTTATCATCCTATAAAAATTTTAGAAATATGGCAATCATGATCACTGACGAATGCATCAATTGCGGTGCATGCGAACCAGAATGTCCGAATAACGCAATTTACGAAGCCGGTGCCGAATGGGCATGGGCTGACGGAAACAACCTTAGCGGAACAATTACTATTGATGGCGAAGCCATTGACGTAAGCAAGCGTTTTTCTCCAAAATCTGAAGACACTTACTACATCGAAAGCGGTAAATGTACAGAATGTGTGGGCTTCCACGAAGAACCACAATGTGCTGCCGTTTGTCCTGTAGACTGTTGTGTACCTGATCCAGACATGGTAGAGACACAAGAAGTGCTTTTAGAAAAGAAAAACAGAATGCACGTTTAGTTATTAAAAAGCTCCGTTGGAAACAACGGGGCTTTTTTTATGAAAACAAATCACGCTTTTCGTAAGAATAGGGTTTGAGCACCTCTGGGCTGTTCTTGAATTTGGAACGGGAGGAAATAATTGGCGAAATGGTATAAGCTTCCATTTGTTCGCTTGGTAAAGGTTTTAAGAAAGCCTCAATTTCTAATTGGCCTAAATTTTTATCGAGCCAAAGCCCTTCTTGCTCTTTCGTAAGAATTAAGGGCATACGTTTTTTTACATGATGAATTTCTTCCATTAAGCTGTTTGCAGCAGTAGTTATAATTGAAAAGGTTTGGTATTCCTTAGCTTCTGCCTCACTCCACCATTTAGAACAAATACCGGCCATTGAAAAAATTGGCTGGTTTTTTAATTGAATGAGGTAAGGAGTTTTACTTTTATCTGTTTCTTCTTTCCATTCAAAGAAGCTCGTCATGGGAATTAAGCACCTGGCACTTAAAATTGGATTTTTAAAGGAGGCTTTTTCAAAAATAGTTTCGCAGCGGGCGTTGAGTGTTTGCGCTCTTAGTTGTTTTGCGGCTTCAAAATCTTTTACCCAAGAAGGTATTAAACCCCAATTGAAAAGTTGCAGCTTATCACTCAAATCACCCGTAATAACAGGCATTTTGGGAAAATCAAATCCATTGAGGTGGTAAGCAATTACATCAGATTTATTGGCAAATAATGGAAGGCTTCCTTCTACAAAAGTTTTGGCATAGCTCGCTTCAACTTGCTGATAAGTGGCACTTACGGAAGCGTGGTAACACATTTTGGATAGATTTTTTTGTTGAGCCAAAGAAAGTAAAAATGAACTTGAAAAGAAATTATTTTAATAATTGAACCTTGATAAAATAAATATTCTCTTTTCTACTTATTATTGTGCTACATGAAAATAGTAGTAAATACACGCTCCCTTATCCCAAATAAATTGGATGGAATAGCTTGGTTTAC
>CANFSD010000188.1 GCA_947449515.1 Bacteroidota bacterium | reverse complement strand
CCATCAAATAAACTGGCAGCAGTTACAATACGAATTTTGTTCTTAGGTATATACTTTTCAATGTTTTCCATAAAAATTGGCGGTCATTTAATTGGCAAAAATAGGCTTTTAGCCCACAAAAAGAAGGGCTTTCTTAAGATTTACATTGGCGCATTTGGGCTCGGTTCGAACCGAAAAAAGAAGGGGAGCAGGCTTTTAAGCTAAAATTTGTACAAAAAACCGTTTTTAACATACAGTAAATTGTTGGGAATGCCCGGTGGTGGCTTGGAGTTGAAGTTTTGGGTAAATGAAAATCGAAAGCCTAATTTTTTTGTAATTCCAAGTTCGGCTTTTATCTCCGACATTAGCCTAAAATCACTAAAATCTATTAAATCTGGCTGGTAATAGGCCACCACGTCAAAATTGAAATTCTTATCTCTAAAGTATTGAAAGGAAAGGTATAAACTCATTCTGTTCCTCACATTTTTAGCACTTTCATCGGTGGTTTGTTCATATTCATACATCCACATGGGTCCCAAAAATACTTTCATGGAATCTGAATAAAACAAGCGAATACGAGGTCCTGCACCCATTAATCCTCTAAATTTTAATCCAATCTGTTGGTTAAATTGGGTTTGGGCAAAAGCTTCTCCGCTTAACCATGGCTGTATGCTGCGTTTGTAGCGAATATGTTGGTAGGTATTGTAATCAAGGTTTTGGGTATTGGCCCTTATAAAGTTAAACTCATTTACAAAGAGGTAGGTATGAATATTTTTGGAATGACTTAAGTTTATTTTGTTTCCAATGGCAATTACCTGGTTTTGATTCTGAATTAGGTTAAATGCAAAGTCAATATCGCCATGCCAACTGGTATCCTTAGCATCATATTGTTTTGATTCAATATTGATAACTTGTTGGCCCTGAGTTTTTAGGCTTACCAAAAAGGCAATTAAGAAAAATATTTTTGCTTTCAATCTGCGCAAAAATAAAAACCTTGGAGAATAATAAGTGCTCGAAAAGTAATTTTTATTACATTTGCCCTCCGAATAAATTAAGATCATGGAATTAAAAGACATAGTTGCTATAGCCGGACAAAGCGGTTTGCATAAAATTGTAGGAAGAAGTAAAAATGGTTTAATTGTTGAAACCATTGGTACTGGTCGTAGATTTTCTACCAGTTTTCAAGATAAAGTATCTGTATTGGATGATATTTCAATCTATACCCTAGAAGAAGACCTTCGCCTAAACAAGGTTTTAATTAAGCTGAAAGAAATTGGTGAAGTGCCAACCGCTAAAGACGACATGAAAAAAGTTCGTGAGTTTTTAATTGGTGCCATCAACCTAGATAGCGAACGCGTTTACGATAACGATATTAAAAAACTAATGAACTGGTTTCATTGGTTAAAAGATGTGTTGGATTTTGCAAAATTGGCCGAAACAGAAGAAGGTGAAGCAGAAGTAACTGCGGCATCTGAAGAGGAAGCGCCAGCTGAAGAAGCAAAACCTAAAAAGGCTGCTGCCAAAAAAACAGCTGCTCCTAAAACGGCTGCTCCTAAAAGTGCAGCTCCAAAAGCAAATTCAAAAGGTGCGGGTGGTTCAAAAACCAGTTACCGTCCTAAAGCAGTTTAATGATTGCTTTTACCCTATACAAAAAGGGCTTGATGAATTTCATCAAGCCCTTTTTGTTTGTATAAATTTCCCCTTAAGCGTTTTCTACTTGAAAGGCTTTGCTAAAATTCTCCTTTTGGTTTTGTATACTATTAATAGGTAAGAAGCGAGCGCTAAAATGGCGCAATTGCTTAGGCTGCCAAACAATTTTCATGCCTTCCAATTTGGCTTTGTTTTGGTTAATTTCCGTTAGTGCTTCTATTACATAATCGATATGACTTTGGGTATACACCCTTCTTGGAATTGCCAAACGAACCAAATCCATTGGCGCGGCTTTTTCTGTGCCGTCCGTTTGCAAGCCAAACATTACAGTACCTATTTCACAAGCCCTAATGCCTGCGTGTAAGTATAATTCAACTGCCAAAGACTGCCCAGGATATTCCAATGGTGTAATATGAGGTAACATGTTCCTAGCATCAATATAAATGGCATGACCGCCGGCCGGTTTAACAATAGGTATACCTGCTTCTGTTAAATGGCTTCCTAAATATTGGGTCGAACTAATTCTGTAATGCAAATAATCTTCATCTACTACTTCTACCAAGCCTACAGCAATTGCCTCTAAATCTCTCCCTGATAAGCCTCCATAAGTAGGAAACCCTTCTGTTAGTATTAATAAGTTTCTAGCTGCTTCTGCCCAAACAGGATTGTTCATTGCTAACCAACCTCCCATATTTACCAAGGCGTCTTTTTTTGCGCTCATGGTGCATCCATCTGCATAAGAAAACATTTCTTGTACAATGGTTTCCACTTTTACATTGGCGTAGGCGGGTTCACGTAATTTTATGAAATAGGCGTTTTCTGCAAAGCGGCATGCATCTAAGAACAAAGGAATATCATATTTCATACAGATATACTTTGTTTCTTTAATATTTTCCATAGAAACGGGCTGTCCGCCGCCAGAATTATTGGTTACTGTAAGCATCACCAAAGGGATGTTTTCGGGTCCTTTTTCTTTTATAAAAGCTTCCAAACGCTCAATATCCATATTGCCTTTAAAGGGATGTTCTGAATCTGGAATTTTACCTTCGGCAATTACCAAATCAATGGCTTCGGCACCTGTAAATTCAATATTGGCCCGGGTAGTATCAAAATGGGTATTGTTTAAAATGTATTTTCCAGGGCCACCAATAATTGAAAACAAGATTTTTTCTGCGGCTCTACCTTGGTGCGTTGGAATAATATGTGAGAAAGGCATCAAATGATGCACAGCCTTATGAAACCTGTCGAAGGATGGACTGCCAGCATAAGATTCATCTCCACGCATTACCGAAGCCCATTGGTTGGCACTCATACTGCTGGTGCCGCTATCGGTTAATAAATCAATAATTACATTCTCACTATCGAGGGCAAATAAATTATAATGGGCGTTTTCTAGGAATGTGGTTCTTTCTTCCCTTGTTGTCATCCTAATTGGTTCAACCGACTTGATCCTAAATGGTTCTATGATGGTATTCATTGTGCTTGTTTTGGTAATTCGAAATAAGAGCCGGCGCATTGATAAAAAAATGATATAAATCGCCTTTTGTAAATCCCATGTTTTTTTAGAAAAAAATGACAAACTAACATTAAATTAGGGCTGTAATTATGAACAACAAGCTCCAACAATTTATTGCAGGTTTTTCATTCCTGATTTTATTGTACTGTTTTTACCAACTGAATAACCCTCAAAAGTTACAGGTGCAGAAAGCTGTATACTCATGGAAGACAAATTTTACAAGAAATTCATATTATGATTCCTATGTAGATTCCTTTCTTACTTCACATCAAATAAGAAAGATGTATGTAAAAATGTT
>CANFSD010000187.1 GCA_947449515.1 Bacteroidota bacterium | reverse complement strand
TTAAAGAAACTTTTGAAAGTGCTCCATTTAATTTTGTATCACCCATTGCCAGTTACATTACTTTAATTTGCAGCTACCAAAAGCAGCTACCTATTGGTGCACCTAGCTCTCCCATGCTAAGCAATTATGTATGTCGTAATTTAGATGAAAACATTTTGGCCTGGATATATCAAGCAAGAGAGAAAAATATTGAGGTAAAATACACCCGGTATGCCGATGATATGACCTTTAGTTTTATGGAGAAACCCAGTGAAGGATTGCAAAATGAAATTATTCAACTAATTCATGAACAAGGCTTTCAGCTTAATCCCAAAAAAAATAGGTTACAAGCCAAACATCAAGCGCAATGGGTTACTGGCATAAAAGTTAATGAAAAGCCCAACTTAGACAGACGAAAAATAAGAAAGTTACGAGCAATCATACACCATGCCCAAACCGCAGGATTAGAGGAGGCCTGCAAGCGTTATTATAAATTGGAAACAGTTCCTGTGGAAGCCATAGAGAAGTTCATACTTTCTATTGGAGGGAAAATAAATTATGTAGCTTATGTAAGAGGGAGAACAGATAGTGTATTTCTAAAACTATTTGTTCCTTTTCAAAAACTAAGAGAAAATTACCTCAATAAAGAGAATTAATTACGCGCTAAATTACAATTCTTTATTCCACCTAGGTAATTTACCATTGGCTTCTTTGTAGCTCGCTAAAAGGTTCATTTCCAATTCTTCTGGAAAATCTTTTGCCATGCCACCATAGGTTACAAACCATTGAATAGACAAGGTATCAATATTTTCTAAACGCATTTGGTGTGGCCAAGTTTTACGACAGAAATCGCCAAATTGTTTACCGGTTACAATTCTACCTTTGATACCATCTTTGCGGTGAACTATATTTCCATCTGCATCTTTTTTTCCTGCCGAACCAATAAATACAAGGTTGGTACGACCTCTTTCTAATGCATAAATTGCAAATACACCACTTGAATTTGCCGGTGCATTGCACACATCAGCCAAACGATCTGTTGGTCTAAAAAAGAATTGCCCGTTTTGTCTATATTGAGTTAGTTCGTTCATCGTCATATGCAAAGAAAAAAAATTGGTTAAGAGTTGCCAAACTTAGACTATTTAATTTAATCTAGCAGTTAATTATTGTAATATATAAAATAATCTACCTAAACAATTCATATACAAACAGGAATTCGATGGAACATTTCTTAAAAAAGGCAATAAATACGGGAAGAAAGCAGGTTTTGGTTCGAACCTAAGAATTGAACTGCAAATAAATTAATGCAATTGCAGCGAGGCTCATGACAATTAAAGCAATAAAACCAAGCACATTGGTGAGTCTTGAATTAACATATTCGCCCATAATTGTCTTGTTGTTGGAAATATGCAGAATAATGGCAATTAAAACGGGTGCCGTAATGCCGTATAAAATAGCAGTATAGATTAAGGCATCTATGGGTGATATGCCAACATAATTGAGTGATAATCCCAATAACAATGAAATGGCAATAATGGCATAAAAGCCTTTTGCTTCATGGAACTTTTTATCGAGACCTTGCTCCCAACCAAAAGTTTCGGTAAAAATATAGGAGAGCGAACCACTTAAAACTGGAATAGCAATTAAGCCCGTTCCAATTACCCCAATTGCAAAAAGCAAATAGGCTAAATTACCAGCTAAAGGCTTAAGCGCCATGGCTGCTTGCTCTACAGTATCTATTTGATGAACACCCTCCTGAAACAAAACGGTGCCAGTAGTTAATATGATAAAGTACATCACAAAACCAGAAAAGGTCATTCCAAAATCTACATCTTGGCGCATTTCATGAATAATTTTCTTGTTTACAATCAGGTGTTTATTTTTATTTTTCATCTCCTCAACCTCAACGGAGGCTTGCCAAAAGAACAAATAAGGCGAAATGGTTGTTCCTAAAATTCCCACTAAAATGGCAATGAAATTCTTGTTAAAATGGATGGTAGGAATAACGGTGGCCTTTGCAATAGCAATAAAATCTTGGTGGTATAAAAATGGAACAATAAAATAAACCAACATTACAATACACAAGTATTTAAGTACTGAAGCTATTTTTACATAGGGCAAATAAATAATTAAGCCTAGCAGCAGCAAGGTGAAAAACACACTAAAGAAACTGGCATCAACGGATGGAAACAACAAATTGCCCACGGCTCCCATGCCAGCAATATCGGCACCAATATTTAAAACAATGGCAGGAAAACTAAATAAGAGCATTAAATAAAGTACAGGTTTGGGGTAATGCTTTTTAAGGGTACCGGTTAAACCCTGTGCGGTTACCAAACCTATACGTGCACACATTTGCTGTATACTGGCCATTAATGGAAATGCTAAAATTGCTGTCCACAAAGTTGCCAAGCCAAATGCCGCACCCGCCTGAGAATAAGTTGCAATACCAGAAGGATCATCGTCACTAGCGCCTGTAACAAGGCCTGGGCCAATGAGTTTCCAAAAACGGGCGAGTTTATTGGGTTTGCTGGGGTGTTGGTTCATAAGAAAAAATAAAGGAACAGTGAAATCCTAAGCAAGGTAATTGTTTACAAGCAATACTGCATTAAATAGAAATTAATCCTTTTTTTTCGATCCAATTTTTATTTTTGAAAGATGGAAACAAATCATTCAATAGACATAGACCTGTATATCGCAAAATTTCCTAAAGAAGTTCAACTCAGATTAAAAGAAATAAGAACTGCCATAAGAAAAGCTGCACCAAAGGCAATTGAAACCATTAGTTACCAAATGCCTGCTTATAAAATGAATGGCATTTTAGTATATTTTGCTGGGTATAAAAACCATATTGGCTTTTACCCTACTGGTGCAGGTATTGAACACTTTAAACAAGAAATTGCTGCATACAAAAACTCTAAAGGTGCTGTACAATTTCCTATAGAAAAAAAGATACCAAGTGCCTTGGTACAAAAAATCACCAAATACAGGTTGAAGGCCGATGCAGAAAAAGCAGCTATGAAGCCTAAAAACAAATCAAAAAAATAGGTGCAACTAGCCTAATATTTTGAATAGTAAATGCGCTACCCCCTTATTATATTTGCCTTTTAAGCATACGAATTTATGAACAGAAGAAATTTAATTTTATTTTTCCTATCATTTTCAGCACTATTGGGATCGGCCCAAAATTTACAAAAAGATTTGGCTTTAATTCCAATGCCAGCAACCTGTTCAATGGGCAGTGGAAATTTTACCATTAGTAATACCACCCAAATTTTTATTAGCAATCAAAGTTTTGAAAAGGAAATAGTTTATTTCCAAAACTACCTTAAAACCAATTACCAAATAGCTCCACTTTGGGTAAAAAAAGCTCCCATAAAAAACAGCAATTACATGGAGATTAAATTGGGGGTATTAAAAAATGCGGTGGAAGGACAATACAAATTAACCATTAGCAATAACAAAATTAGTATTTCAGCTAACGATGGCGTGGGCATATTTTATGCATTTCAAACATTGATTCA
>CANFSD010000186.1 GCA_947449515.1 Bacteroidota bacterium | reverse complement strand
GCACTCCACCATTGCATAATAGATTGAATAAAAAGCAAGGCGAAGATGAGTAAACAGAAATTGAGTAATCCCAAGCTATCTCCTGCAGGAACATAGGTATCAAGTGCATGTTGGATGAGCGCAGGCCTTAAGGGGCCAAGTATTGCCATTGACAGGGTTAGGATTACAGCCGTATAAAATTTTCTTTGGTAGGGGAGTGCCAAGGAGAAGATTTTAACCAATAAACGCCAGTCAAATATTTTTGCTGCAGAATCCTTACTCATGTGTTGTGGTAAAATTAAAACTTAACAAGTAAGCGAAGGTTAATTCTTCTATTGGTAAGGTAATTGGGAACGGCATACCTATTTGCACTTACATCTTCAATCCAGATATAGCTAATGGTATTGTTTACGCCCAATAAGTTAAATACTTCTAAACCTATCCAAGCAGATTTAATTTTCTTTCTCCAAAAGGTGTCTCTTTCCTTGCTGTCTTCGGCTATAAGCACCCGGTTTAAGCCAATATCAACCCTGCGGTAACTGGGCATGCGGTAAACATCATTGTAGCGGTTGTGATCTGGCACACCAAAGGGCATTCCGCTACCATAAACCAAATTAAAGTTCATTCTAATTTTTGGATTTCCTCTCAAATAATCTTGAAAGTAAATGGCAAAAGTGAGGCGTTGGTCTGTTGGTCTTGGGATATAATGGGGTGTAATTAAATTGCCATTGGCATCTTTTGCATCGGTAATTTTTTCTTCCGTTTTCATAAAGCTAAGACTTGCCCAGCTTTCTGCCCCTTTTACAAATTCACCATTAATTCTAAAATCAATTCCTGAGGCATATCCGCTGCTGTTGTTATTGGCAAAATAACGAATGCGCACATTGTCTATTTCATAAGGAATGAGGTTGTCTAATTGCTTAAAATAGGCTTCTGTCACAAATTTAAATGGACGGTTCCATGCAATAAAATTTACATCGCCACCAAGTACATAATGAATAGCTCTTTGCGCTTTGATGTTTGGGTTTAATGTACCCGTAAAATCTCTTAGCTCTCTATAGAAAGGTGCTTGGTAATACCAGCCGTAAGCGGCTCTTACCATCCAATCTTTTCTTTTGGCGCCATCAATTAATTTATCCTTCACCAATCGGTTGTGTTTTCGGTTCGGTTCGAACCCAAATTGAAAGCGCGGGCTAATAACGGTTTGTTGGTTGAAGCTCCAGTAATTTGCTCTTATGCCATAAGTTAAAATGGCATTGTAATCTTTGTTGATGGTTTGTCCGTTTTGTACATAACCATTGAAGCGATAACTTTGTAAATTTAGCCTGGTATCTAAATAACTACTTAAATTAAAGTTTCCATTTGAATCGATGGGAGGCCTAGAAAAACCAGATGAATCATCGTAATACCACTCGTGTAATTTATCTTGAATTTTCTCTGTTTGAAAAAAGGCACCCCATTGCAAATTGTTTTTTCTGGTGCTATGGTAGCCTCTGTGGCCAATATTATTTACATTGGCAATAACAGTATTTCTCGCATTATTAATAAAATAACCAACGCCCTTTAAATTTCTGGCTTGCGCAAAATTATCTGAACCCAAATCGGTTTCAATATCACTCATGCGATACGCGCCTTCTACCGTAAAAATTTCGTTTTCGTTGGAATAAAAACTAGAGGCAAGGAGTTTTAATTGTGTAAACGGAGTTGGTTTAAAGCTAATGGTGGCTGCACCTGTGGCTGTTTTGTATTCCATTAAATCAGAACCATCAAAATAAATATTTAAGCGATATGCCCTATTAACCGTACCAAAAGTTGTCTCTCTATTTTGAGGAATAAAATAATATTTATTTTGAGCATAGCTGCCAAGCAGGCTTAATGTAAGGTTTTCACGCAAGTGAAAATTTAATAAAGTTTGAACGTCATAAAAGGTAGGTTGGTAATCTCCTTTTACATCCATGGTGCCCAAAACATATTTATTGCTCCAATACCTAGCACCAATTAAATAAGTAAAACGCAAGTTCTTACTTGCGCCTTCTACATGCGTTTGTACCCCCATTAATCCGGCATTTACAGACGATGCAAATTTCTTTGGGTCTTTGTATTTAATGTCTAGCACGCTACTCATTTTATCGCCGTAACGCGCTTCAAATCCACCCGCAGAGAATTTTACGTTTTGAACCAATTCAGTATGAATAAAACTTAAACCTTCTTGTTGGCCGCTGCGGGGTAAAAACGGACGGTAAATTTCTATATCGTTTACATAAATTAAATTTTCATCGTAATTACCACCACGCACATTGTATTGGGAACTCAATTCTGTATTGGAAGAAACGCCTGGAAGTGTTTTTAATATTTGCTCAAAGCTTCCACTTACATTTACTATGCCCTCTGCCTTTTTAGGGTCGATGGTATACATAGAAACTTTTTCTCTTTCTTTTTCTCCTGTTAGTACAAAAGTTTTAAGAGAGAGGCCAGCCATTTGAATATTTAATTTTCTTTTTTCGTTTGGCAATAAAGCAGGAATATTGGCTCTAAAGGCTTGCATGCCTACAAAAGAAAAAACCAATTCAAAAGCAATTCCTTCTGGCACTTGGATAGTATAATTTCCATTTTCATCGCTAACAGCCATGCTTTTTTGGTTCGGCACCAAAATATTTACATCTGCCAATTCATGGCCCACAGAATCTGTAATGGTTCCATAAATGCTTGCAGACTTTTGGGCACTGCTTAGCTTTGGCAGCAAGGCTACAAAAAGTAGAAAGATAAAAAGTAATTTTCGCTTAAATGGCATCAACTTACCAATAACGATTATGCTTGTTGGCTAGTATAAGGTACCATGCTTTTTAATTGGGCAATGGTTGCAGTAGGGTTGGAGGCCGCAAAAACAAAGTTACCAGCAACCAAGGCATCTGCCCCCGCGGCAAGCAGTTTTGGTCCGGTTTGGTCGTTTACCCCACCATCAATTTCTATTAAACAGTTAGAGCCTGCTGCAAGAATCATTTCTTTTAAATCGGCACATTTGGTATAGGTTTGCTCAATAAATTTCTGACCACCAAACCCTGGGTTTACACTCATCATACAAACCAAGTCAATATCCTTGATAATGTCTTTTAACAAATGAACAGGAGTGTGCGGGTTAATTGCCACGCCGGCTTGCATACCTTCTTCCTTAATGGCATAAATGGTGCGGTGCAAATGGGTAGAGGCTTCGTAATGAACAGAAAGAATATCTGCACCTGCAGCTTTGAAATCTTTTATGTAGCGTTCTGGTTGCACAATCATTAAATGCACATCCATGGTTTTCTTTGCTTGTTTTTGGATGGCTTTCATTACAGGAAAACCAAATGAAATGTTAGGCACAAAAACGCCATCCATTACATCAATGTGAAACCAATCTGCTTCACTGTTATTGATCATTTCTATGTCTCTGCCTAAATTGGCAAAATCTGCCGACAATACAGAGGGAGCTATTATGGGTAAATTCATGGGGGCGAAGATAAGGAATGAAAAGGACTTGTAATTGCGTAAAATTACGAAAAGTGCCTC
>CANFSD010000185.1 GCA_947449515.1 Bacteroidota bacterium | reverse complement strand
GTAGGCATAAGTAGCAGTGAAATTGAACAGACGAAGCGTGCTTTTCGTGATGCTGAGATGAAAAAGTAAAGAGGCTATTTTTTTGCTGTTATTGTAAATGTTGCGTTACCAGGGTTTCAACGTTTATTTTTTCTTATCAGTTCCTGTATTGGGAAGTAATCAACGCTTATTAAAATCCATTTGCTCTAAATAATTTTCTGCTGTTTCTAGGTGCAAACTTTGCTTGGCCTCTGGCATTTTATCGAAACTTTTGATGAGCATTCCTAAACGTGGATTTTGTAGAAAAAAATCTCGGTGCACATGCATGAAACGCCAAAATAAGGCATCCCAAATTGGTTGCCACTCCCCCTTTTGATAATCGCTCATCTTCATCAAATAATTACTGCCGCTAATGTAGGGTTTGGTAGACATGATGCCACCATCGGCAAACTGACTCATCCCATATACATTGGGAACCATTACCCAATCATAAGCGTCTATAAACATTTCCATGAACCAACGATAAACTTCATTAGGATCGAACTCACAGAGCAACATAAAATTTCCCAATACCATTAACCTTTCAATGTGATGGCAATACCCTGTTTCTAAAATCTTTTTGATGGTAATGTCTATAGGCACAATACCGGTAGTTCCGTTCCAAAAGGATGATGGAATTTTACGGCTAAATTTCCAATAATTTTTGCTGCGTTCTTCGTTGCCACGAAGCTCGTAAACCGCCCGAATAAATTCTCTCCAACCCATGATTTGGCGAACAAATCCTTCCAAAGAATTCATAGGAATTTCATGTATTTTGGCGTATTGAATGGTTTCGTTTAATAGGTATTCAGGTGTGAGCAAACCCGCATTTAACATAGGTGTGAGCACACTGTGATGCAAAATAATTTCTTTGGATACTATGGCATCTTCGTAGGCACCAAATTCTGAAAATCTATCTTCTAAAAAATGCTTTAGCCAAATTTTACTTTCTTCAAAATTAGTTGGGTAAATGATGGAGGGATTAGCGCTCCCGTAATTTGAAGAAAAATGCTGGTTGATATAGGCCACTGCCTCTGTGTAAAACAGATTTTCTTTTAAAGCCTGCGTTTTTGGAGGTATTTTCCCTTTCGGATATTTCAAACGGTTTTCATCATCAAAAGTCCATTTTCCGCCAACAGGATCTTTGCCATTTTCAATTAACACCTTTCTCAATACCCTTTGGTGTTTATAAAAATCAGTTTGAAACATCCGCTTTCGGTTCTCAAAAAATGCAAGATTGGCTGCTGGTATATTTAAAAACATAGGCGTATTTAAGCGCTGGCAAACCATATTAACTTTTGCACTGGCATTGGCTATGCGTTGTTCAAGCCAATTGTCTGTTGTATCAATGTAGGTAAATTCCGAATGTCCTTCCGATTTTAAAAAGGGAATCAAAACACGAATGTCTGCATGCACGTGTCCGGATTCTATATACACTACTTTGATATTGAGCGATAGCAAATAGGATTCATAGCCTTTCATACTTGCCCGATGAAAAATAAGCTTACTTTTATGAAAATTGTATTGCTTAAAGAATAGCCATTCTTCTACAAGGTAAATGGTATGGCATGTTGAAAATAAAATGCTGTTTTCAAATAATTGGTGCGGGAAAACGATTCCTATTTTAGGCGAGTTTATTTCTTTGGGCATTTTACTTCGGGCTAAGGATGTTAAATAAATCTTTTTTAGGAGCTTTTTTGGCTGTATTTACATGCTTTTTCAAAATCCTGCTCCCTTCTACTTTTACGGCAGGTGTTTTTCTGAATTTCCAAACTTCTGTGCTAGCGGTTCTTCTACTTTCTTCTATATCTACAATAGGAAAAGGGTAATCTTTTCCTATCTCCACTTTGTACAATGCTTGTTCCATGGCACTCATTTTCCAAGGCTCATGGATGATTTCGGCGGGAACCAATTGCAATGCTGGAATCCAAGTCTTGATAAATTCTCCGTTTTCATCGTGTTCCATAGAATTTTTAATGGGATTGTAAATCCTGATGGTGTTTATGCCCGTAACCCCAGATTGCATTTGCAATTGCGGGTAATGAATACCGGGTTCATAATCTAAAAATTGTTTTGCCAAGTAATGTAAATCACGCCAATCTTGCCAAAGGTTAAATACAAAAAACGACACCACCATGGCACGCATCCTAAAATTTAAATAGCCAGTTTCTTTTACGCACCGCATGCATGCATCTACAATAGGAACACCAGTGGTTCCACTTTGCCAAGCTAAAATATAATTTTCGTTTCTAGGTTTTACCAAGTTGTCGTAGGCCCTATTTACATTTTCAAATTCCATGCGGCATTCATCTTCAAACTTTTGCATGAAATGACAATGCCAATGCAAACGTGAGATAAAATTATTCAAGGCTCTCTTATTACTGGCTGTTTTGTAATGCTGCATGGTGTATTGGTAAACCATACGCATACTAATATTTCCATAACTTAGATAGGGAGAGATACGACTGCAGCCGCGTCTGCTCAAGGCAGGTTTTGAAATATGTTTTGAATAATTGACATAGCGCTCTTTTAAAAAGCTACTCAAATATTTCCAAGCAAGGGTTTCGCCTCCCAATTGAAAAGAGGGGTGCGCTTGGGTTATTGGGGCAGGAAGATCTTCACCTTTTATACTTTCATACCAAGCTGAATCAATTTTTAGAAAATGCCAATTACTTTCATCCGTAATTTTTGGCAATTCCTCCATTTTTTGTTTCCAACGTTTCTCCCATTCCTTCCGAGATTTTAATTTTCTTACCACCCCATTGTGTTGGTATTCTTTCCATACAATTTGATGTTTATTACAAAACCCTTTTATAGCTAGGTCTCTACTATAGGTAATATGGTTTCCAATTTCTTGGTGAGAAAACAAGGAAACAATGGTGAATTTTTTCTGAATTTCTTCGAAAACAAAAGATGCTTCTTGGTGAAAGATGGCAATTTTTGTTTGGTGTTTAGTAAGCTTAACTTGCATATCCTGCAATGATTGGTATACAAAGCGCCAATGACGTTCATCACTGTCGTGGTAATGCATTACAGAAGGCTCAAAACAGTAAATCAGGAGAATGGGCAAGTTTTGTTGTTGGGCATAGTAAAGCGGTTCATGGTCGGCAAACCGTAAATCTCTTTTAAACCAAACTATAGCTATTTCCTGCTTCAACATTTTATGGGACAGTGCCTGCTTATACAAAGCACTATATCCTTAACAACTGAAGGCAAATTTTGTTCAGGAACTATACGTTGCCACTATAAATAATAAAATATTGGAGCGTTGTTGGTTCGGCATAAGAAATAATCCAAAGCCATTTTTTAGAAATATAACACCATTTCTATTGCAAGGAATTCTTATTATAAAAGTTATTCATAGCAATTATATGCGGAAAACTGATACAAGAAATAAAAACAAAGAATATGCTTATCCAATTTTCATTATATTGGAGCAAATCATTTTTCATTAGCAAAGCCATACCAACAAACATGATTAAAGCACCTGCGGTAAAGGGCAGTGCCT
>CANFSD010000184.1 GCA_947449515.1 Bacteroidota bacterium | reverse complement strand
GGGTAAATACGTTTGATATCAATGTTTTCATTGAAACCTGCCGATTTGTATGCACCTGCAGCATATTCCCACTCAGATTCTGTTGGTAGGCGGTAGCTTGGCAACAAGATACCATCTTCCATGCGCACCGAACGGGTTTTTCCACCTGGTGAATAATCACGCAATTCTTTTTTAACGCTAGGCGTGTATAAACCTAACAAATAAGCTTCAGTATTGAAATTTTGATCACCGGTTTGTTTTTGGATATCAAGGTTAATGAAACCTTCACGCACCATAATCATTTCATTTACACGATCTGTACGCCATTTGCAATAATCTGCAGCTTGTACCCAACTAACACCTACTACAGGATAATCTCTGTAGGCTGGGTGACGCAAGTAATACAATACGTATGGTTCGTTGTAAGATAATTTATCTCTCCATACCAAAGTATCTGGCAAAGCTTTGGTAAATACAATTGGATTATCTGCGTATTGACGCATTAACCAATGTAAATATTCCAAATAATGGAAATTGGTTACCTCAGTTTCATCCATGTAGAAACTGCTAACAGAGATTCTACGTTTGAAATTGTTGTGATCATAGGTAAGATCTGTTTCTGCAGCACCCATTGTAAAGGTACCACCTTCAACAAAGATTAATCCAGGTCCAGTTTCCTGTTCCTTGAATTTATGTTTCTCGAACCCACCCCACTTGGAGTCGTTGTACTTCCATCCGGTAGTGCTAGATTTACCTGCTCTATTACAAGAAGAGGTGTACATTACACTTGCACCGATGAGAGAGAATAGTAAAATTTTTGAAAGCGTTTTCATCACTTTATCATTATTTGGAATTTTCAAACATAAGGAATATTTCTAAAAATCCACTTATTCAATGGATTTTTTTCATTTAATCAATTATAATTCAGGGCAAAACAGGCGTTTATTGTACCTAACTCCTGGTCTAACCTTCGGTTTTATCTCAAAACTCAAGGAAATTTCATGCGAACCAACCGTTGCCGTTTTGGCTTTAGAAACAATGGCATCATAACTATAACCAACCTTGATAGATGGAAAACGCAAGCCAATTAAAAAAATTGCCGCATCAGCATTATTTGACGTTTGCCTGAACCAAGTTCCCAAGGTTAAGGTTCTTTGTTTGATGTAAAAACCGAGGTTCATTTGGTAAAAATCTCTTTGTTGCATGAACAAAATATTTGGCGAAAGAATGATTCTGTCTTCCTCGTACCTTGTTTTGTTTAATGAAATATTGATCCCACCGTGAACGGTATATTTTCTTGGCAACTTCAGCGCTTGGTCGTTTTTATCTCTGTAATAAAAACTCATATTAGGCTCAAGTATATTATGTATTGCACCGCCAATAAACATTTTGCTATTGTACAATAAAAAACCTGTAGAAAAATTAGGTACCGTAATTTGTTCCAAGCCTTTTGCTTCAGCAGTTGGCAAAACCGCTCCCCTTGCAGGGTCAATCATATCTTCAAAAATAAATTTACTAAAATCGTAACGTCTTTGAATAATACCTCCTTGAAGGGCCGCATTGAATGCCCATTCACGGTTAATTTCTAAATTGTAAGAATAAATGGCACTGATACTATTGGTGGTTAAGAAACCATCTCCCGCAACATCATACATGCTTACCAAACCTAAGCCACTTTTAACTTTTCCCAGATAGGCATCGGCACTAAAAACAGCCGTTTTATAATTATTATTGAGCGCTGTGTATTGCGAACGTCCGTTCATGTTCACGCGTATTTTACGCGCTGCTCCAGCCATGGCAGGATTGGTATATAATGGTGATGCATAATATTGACTCAACTGCGGATCTTGAGCAAAAATTTGATGCAAACCAAAGATGCCAAAAAATAACAAAAGGGCAAGCTTTTTCATTGATAACTATTTAAATAGGGCCTCAAATTAGGAATATTATTTTGAATAAAAAAATACACCAGATACCAAAATCCAGTTCAAAAAGGCCTTTAAGAAATTTAAATATAAAATATGACTAAAACTCAGGACAAGTAACCTTACGAGGTTTGGCTCTTGGAATCCTTTTCTTTAGCTCTAAGCTGAGCGTAACTTCATGAGAATTAACAGCTCCAATTCTTGCAGCACTCACAGTGGCATCATAAGAATAACCTATCTTTACCTTGCTGGTTTTAACTCCTAACAATAAGATAATAGCATCTGAATTAATCGTATTTTGACGGAAATATGCCCCAGCCACATATGGACCTTTACCCAAATACATTCCCACATTCACCTGATTAAATTGGCGTTGAGATTTTACAATTACATTGGGATACAAATTCAGTTGGCGCAATTCATTACGGTCGCGGATAATTGGAATTACTAAGCCGGCATGTGCCGTAAATCTCCTTGGAATTGGATTGGAGCTACCTACATAAAATCCTTGTGCAGGTTCAAAAATGTTATGTACGGCAAAACCGCCATAAAAACTTTTTGAGTATCCAATAATACCTGCAGCAAAATTAGGAATCATTACTGTTCCATTGCCATTAGGCTCTGCAGTAGGGTTAATAAAACCTTGGGTTAAAATAATTTGATCGTACCAAAGTAATTTATTAAAGTCAATTGACTTTTGCATAAAACCAGCCTGAACAGCTGCCTGCATGGTAAATTTACGTGTAATTGGAATTTGATAAGCGTAAATGAAATTAAGACCAGTTGTTCTTAATGTTCCTACACCCTGCTCATCATAGGTTGCTTGAATAGCAATACCACCATTCAATTTATCAAAATGCTCATCGTAACTAAAATTTCCGGTTCTAAAAGCACCAGAAATACTTGGCCATTGATTTCTAAATCCCATTACCACTCTACCATGGTTAACACTGCCCGCAAAGGCAGGATTGGTATATATAGGATTGGCATAAAACTGCGAGAACTGAGGGTCTTGCGCCCTCAACTCTGTTCCGAAGAACAACAGTAGCCAACTTAAAATATATACTCCCTTTGGAGTGTGTTTCTTGAGATTCATTGTAACTTTACAGCGTCTGTACGAATGGGTATAGAAATGCAATTATAACAATTTGTTTTAATTAACTTCACACTTAACAAGACAATTTGTTTAATTTGTCATCGTTTTAAAGCGGTGTTAACTAATTTTCAATTATAAGTATTTTGTCATAAACCATGCAATTTTTGAAAAAATTAAGAAAATATTATTGGGGTGTTTTTCTATTTACAATTGCATACTTTGCTGTTTTAGAGAAGACTACAGCACAAAATGTGGTTTTAAATAAGACCCTTGTTTGGGCTGAATCAGGCGCTATAGATGGCGGGTTTAAGGGTGCTTTTTACAATCCTGAACATGGAAATTTGCCGTTTTTTCAAGAAAAAATTTTACTCGGTAATGCTAGAATTTCAGAAATTCGGTTCGAACCGACAGAAGAAAATGTTGCTTTTTTGTCAAATTCAAGTAACAAAACTGAAATTAATAATACCTACGAATTTACCTATTCAACAGCAACAGAAAGAGGACAAACTTTTTTAATCCTAAGAATTATTC
>CANFSD010000183.1 GCA_947449515.1 Bacteroidota bacterium | reverse complement strand
CTAATTTACTCCATTTGGCATTAGGATTATTATTCTCTACATAAATTGGCCTTCCTGTATTTGGGTCGTTTCTGTCAAACACATAAGGCGTATAACGCACCCCAGAGCGGAAAACAGTTTCAAAATAGAAACTCATATTGTTGAGCCAAGGTCTTCCAAATAGGCCACCTTTTTTGTCTATTTTAAATACGTGATTGGTTTTAAAATCAAAAGGACAATCCCATGGTAGGTAATATTCTTTGGTATCTTCTACACTTCCGGTTGCCAAAATATCTTTAAGGGCTTGGTTGGCTGAGGCAGATTGCCCTGTGCTAACCATGTAGGTAAAGGACGCTTGTCCTTGGTAAAAACTCTTTATGCGTTTGATGTAATTGATTTCTACCCCTCTGGTTCGGGCATAATCGGAATTAATGCGCATGGTTCTTGAAACTTCTCTACCTGTAATGTCTTTTATAATTACCGAGGTGGTTGTCACAAAATCATATTTGTCTTTAAAATAGGCGGCAAAGCTTAAGGCATCATTACTGGTAATTTGAAATTTCAAACCCAACTCATAGCTAATATCTACTTCAGGATTTAAGTTTGGATTGCCAACTTTGGATAGGGTAGACCTATCTTGGTAGTATGGGTTTAAGCCGGGGTAAATAAAACTTGGATGTGGTAAAATGGTTGTATGCCCGTAATTGAAATAGAGCATTTTATTTTCTGCAATTGGAAAGGTTGCATTTATTTTTGGAAGGAACCTAAATTTATACCTAAGTTCTCCAATTTGAAAAGAGTTTTTGAGGTAATCTTGTCTAACGGCATCAAGGATGGGTGATTTTGGATCGGCCACCGACTCATCAATGAATTTGCCGGGTGCCCAATATTCAAACCTGCCACCAATGCTAGCAATTAAGCCTTTGTATTTAATTTGATCACTAATAAAAAAGCCGCCTCTTCTTGGGCTCACTTTCCAAATATCACTTTGTTGGCCCAGGCGGAATGTTTGCGAATAAGTTCCATCTGATAATTGAATAGGTGCGCCAATCCATGGGCGTACAATGTCTATCCAAAGCATTTCCTGGAACTTCATTTCGAACCCAAATGTGAGTTTGTTAAGGGAATTTTTGCTGAAATAATTTCCGGTTGCCTTGGCTACATATTCTTCCAAATAGTGGTGGTGCCATAAACTGGCTATACCATTATTGTTATAAAATCCTGAAGGTGGATTTACATATACAGCACTATCATTTGCGGTAGGTTGAAAAATTCCAATTGGAAATTGATTAATAGAATTTGGATCAAAAATTTGGTCTACATTGGTTGGGCGCCAGGCCCTGCCATTGGCATCTGCCCTTAGTTCTACCAATAAACGCGAAACAGTAGCATTGTAACTCAAACGTTTATTAATAGAGTGCTTGAAATTTATCATTTGCAAAAACGATTCATGTGTGAATGAATTTGCATTGTCCATTTGCTGACTAAAATTATATTGGTAGCCAGGTTGGTAAGGGGCATCATTTCCAAAAATGCGCAACATGTTTACATCTTGGTTAACGGTAATACTTCTGAGCATTGTTGCAGTAAGCATCTTTCCTTTTTTAAAATCATAACTGATTTTAAAAAAACCACTCCAACGATTGTCTTGAAAGGGAGTTAATGATGTAGCTCCTAATCCTTGCTCTCTCAAAAGGGATGAGCTAACTTGGTTTGCAGGGTTTTTGTAAAATTCATCTGTGAAGGCTGCCCTCAAAGCAAAATTTACTTTTAACCTGCCGCCTAATTTTTCTTTAAATATGGGCGAACCAATATTCATTTCAATGAGTTGGCTATTCCATGAGCTGGTCCAATTTTTATTAAATCCAAAATTGTCTCTTTTGTAATTGATACCTAAATCAAATTTATTCCCAGCAGTTTTAGTTTTGGCGCTAACTACACCTGCAGTGGCGTCGCCAATCTCAGCGCCAATTCCACCTGTTGTAATTTCAATTTCTCCAATAGCATTTGCACCAATATCTAAACCAAAACCTGTTCCTGCCATTGGATCGGTAACAGAAACGCCATCAATATAGGTTCCAGTTTCATAGGTTCTGCTACCTCTAATACTTACTCCTGCTGGTGATTGAATAACACCTGGTTGGGTGTTAATGATTTTTTGCAATTGCCTTGCAGGGGCCAATTCAATATTCTCTTGAGAAATGGAGTTAACGCTTTGTCCTTTTTCAATGTCTATTAATGGTTTTTTACCTAAAACCACTACCTCATCAATATTGGCAGTGGCTTCTTGCATTTGAAATGTGCCCAAATCTCTAATTTCACCAGCCTTTAGCTTTACGCCTGTTTGAATAATTTTTTTATAACCTATATAAGAAAGCTCAATAGAATATTCCCCAGGTTTAATTCCTTTGATGGTAAATTTTCCACTGCCATCAGTTGCGCTTCCTAAGGCAGTTCCTTTCACCAAAACAGTTACCCCAATGAGTTCGCTCTGGTCTTTTTTGTCTAAAACTTTTCCAATAATTGTTGCAGTATTTTGTGCAAATAGAACAAAAGGGAAAAGGACGAACAAGGATAGTAATAGTCTTTTCATTAATGATTTCTGCGGCTATGGAATCTTGTGATATTAAATAGTCTGCCAAATTAAATCAAATTGGTTTAAAAAACACGGCTTAACATAATCTTGTTGGTAAGAAAAAATCTTGTTAACATCAGATTTATGTAAAAAAAACGATTAGGTCTATAATAGACCACTAGTGTTTACAAGGTGTTACATTAAAATTAAATAAATATAAAATTAAAACAATTTGTTTGACTTTTACTTGTCAATCAAGTTATTATATTGCATTATCATAAAATCAGAAAAATGAGAAAAATTTTCCTCCTTTTAGTTGTCTTAGTTGGGTTTAACAAAGCTTTTGCCCAACAAATTCTTACCGAAAACTTCAATTATACGAGTGGTCAGGCCCTTACAGCCAATGGTTGGACCTTGAATGGCTTTCCACCCCAAAATCCAATCAATGTGGTTACTCCGGGTTTAAATTATACTGGATATGTTTTATCTGGTGTTGGGAATGCAGCCTATGTAAATGCAACTGGGATGGATGTTTACCAACCAAGCTTAACCAATGTTTCAAGTGGAAGTGTTTATGCCTCTTTCATGGCCAGGATCGATACAGCCCGCACAGGCGACTATTGTGTTGGATTATTGAGTTCAATAAATCCCAATACTTATTTTGGAAGGGTTTATATTAAAACTTCAGCTGCTGGTTTCTATAGAATAGGAATTTCGAAATCAACAGATTTAGCGGTGTATTCGGCAGATTCATTTCCTGTTGCTACTGTTGCTTTAATAGTAGTAAAATATTCTTTTGCACCAGGTTCAGCAACCAACGATTCAGTATCATTGTTTCATTTTACCAGTGGATTTCCTAGTTCTGAGCCAGTTGCGTTATTACAGACCAATGGCAAAGGATCACAAGATGCTACAGATGTTGGCCGTTTTGCCTTAAGACAAGGTACCGCTGCCACATCACCTAACTTTGCTGTTGATGGCATTCGTATGGCTCAAAATTGGAATGATT
>CANFSD010000182.1 GCA_947449515.1 Bacteroidota bacterium | reverse complement strand
TTGGTTTTATCAACCGTAACCTTAATCTTAAAGAATTTCTTCTTTTTGTCTTTTGGTGTTAATTCAATAACCACTATTTCTTTGTTTCCTTCTTTTTTGGTTTCCACCAATTTATAGAGAAAACCTTTGCCATACATGGTAAAAATATCATCCAAGCGAATAGCTCCTTCCTTAGGGGAATAATGATTTACTTGTACCTCATTTACTTCTCTGCTATAGGTCCAGATGGTTTTGTTGTCACAAATAATTAATTGGTTGGCAATGTCTAATCTAAACTTATTGCCTTTTACCAAGATGCTACCTTTTTGTTTTTCTTGGCTTTTTTGTTGTTTGTTTTCAAGCGTGTAAACAAAATCGGCTTTCATGCTTTTGAAGGCTTTATAGCGTTTGCTTACGCGTTCCATTATTTTTTCAGCTTCGTTTTGCTTGCCAGTTTGTGCGTTAATACTGGTAAATAATAGTCCTGATAGTAGGAGTAATAAGATTTTTTTCACGCCGCAAATATTTAATTTAATAATTGAATTTGAAACAAATAATTATTTATAGGATTATTTATTTCCTTAATAGTTTAAAGGTGTTTCAATACTTCTTCTAATTCCACCTCAGAATGAACCAGCACTTCTCGGGCTTTACTTCCTTTAAAAGGTCCTACAATACCCGCTTTTTCTAGTTGGTCAATTAATCTTCCGGCCCTGTTATATCCAAGGTTGAGGCGTCTTTGTAGCAGAGAGGTTGAACCTTGTTGGTGAATCACAATTAGGCGTGCTGCTTCTTCAAAAAGGTCGTCGCGGTTATTGCTGTCAAATCCTTCGCTGTGTCCGCCTTCGTCGCTTTCGGTTTGAATTAATGGTAATTCATAAGGTTCGCGCCCTTGTTGGTTGCCAATAAACTCGGTGATTCTTTCTACTTCTGGCGTATCTACAAATGCGCATTGCAACCTTATTAAATCATTGCCATTGCTAAACAACATATCTCCTTTACCAATTAGCTGATCTGCACCATTGGCATCGAGGATGGTTCTTGAATCTATTTTTTGTGACACCCTAAAGGCCAATCTTGCTGGGAAATTTGCTTTAATGGTACCCGTAATAATATTTACACTTGGTCTTTGTGTAGCAAGAATCAAGTGAATACCAATAGCCCTTGCCAATTGTGCCAAACGGGCAATTGGGAATTCTACTTCTTTGCCGGCTGTCATCATTAAATCTGCCAACTCATCAATTACTACAATAATATAAGGAAGGTAGCGGTGTTTTATTTTATCTGTTGGCGCCAACCTTCTGCTTACAAATTTGGCATTGTATTCTTTGAGGTTCCTAACTTGTGCATCCTTCAATAAATCATAACGGTCATCCATTTCTTTACACAAAGAATTAAGCGTATGAATAACCAGTTTGGTATCTGTAAGAATGGCATCTTGGTCGCCAGGAATTTTAGCTAAGAAATGGCGTTCAATGGTTTTGTAAATATTTAGCTCCACCTTTTTAGGGTCGACCAGTACAAACTTAATTTGTGATGGATGCTTTTTATATAACAAAGAAGCAAGCACACAATTTAGTCCCACCGACTTACCTTGCCCAGTTGCACCCGCCATTAAAAGGTGGGGCATTTTGGCTAAGTCTGTTACAAAAACCTCATTGCTAATGGTTTTTCCAAAGGCAATGGGTAGGTCCATATCTGCATTGATAAATTTGGGGGATGCCAATACAGAGCGCATGCTCACAATAGCGGGAGTGGAGTTTGGAACTTCAATACCTATGGTTCCTCTACCTGGAATTGGTGCAATAATCCTAATACCAAGGGCGGCTAAACTTAAAGCGATATCATCTTCTAAGTTTTTAATTTTAGCAATACGTACACCATCTTGAGGAATTATTTCATACAAAGTAACGGTGGGCCCAATGGTTGCCGAAATACGTTTAATACCGATCCCATAATTTTTTAGGGTATCTTCAATCATGCGCGTTTTTTCGCTCAACTCAGCACTTTCAACCTTGCCTTTGTTATCACCATAATCTTTAAGTAACTCAATGCTCGGGTATTGGTAATGGCTGTAGTCTAAGGTTGGGTCGTAGGGCTGATCCAAGCCAAAATGCACTGGCGCTTTGTCGAGAATAATCTCTTCTTCTACCGTTTCTTGCACTTCTAAAACCAGGCCACTATTGGTGGTTAATGGAACAATTGCTTCTTCAACAGGTGTTTCAATTTCCTCTATGGCTACTTCAATTTCTTCCTCTTCTTCAACTGCTTCCTCTTCCTCCACTTCTTCCTCCTCTACTTCAACTTCCACTTCTTCCTCTTGGTCTTCTTCTATCTCTTCTTGTTCTTCAATTTCTTCTTCTTCTATCTCCTCTTCTGGTTTGTTTAAAACAAAATCGCTTCCATCTAATGGAATATCTTCAATGGGAAGGGGTGTTTCTACAACTGTATTTTTTAAGGGTGCTACTTCTTCTGCTTTCACCTCAGGTGAAATAAGTGCTTTAGGTGCGTAAAAATTAATATTAAAAACGGCAGTAAGAAAGATGAGGCCATAAGCCAAAAGCCCAAATCCAATGCCCGTGTTGCCTATGAGGCCTTTGAGGTATTCGTTTCCAAAATGGCCAAAAGAACCTGCCAATATGGGCGCTTGGTTATGGAATAAAAATCCCATGGTGAGCGAAACCCAAATACCGCCAAAGAAGCTATAGCGTAAGGTTTTGCTAATGGATATAGGTTGTAATTTGGTGAGGAGTAAAACGCCTAATAGAAAAAACAAGAATACGAAGGCAAAAGACGAAATGCCAAAGCCTTTATAAACAAATATATAACTCAACCAAGCACCTAAAACACCAAGGATATTGTCGGCCAAAATGGGTTGTGTTTCAGACAACATGCCAAAAGAGATGGATCGAACCAAACTTTGGTCGCTTTCCCAGGAGCCAAAAAACGACAAACAAGAAAGGAGTAAGAAAACAGAAAACAGCACAAACAAAATGCCCATGGATTTAAGAAAACGCTCGTCGGCAAGGAACCTGAGGTATTTGCCTTCATTTTCTTTTTTTTGCTTCTCCACCTTTTTGGGGTTCGGCTTTTCTTCAAGCTCCATGTCCTTTTGAGGGAACTCTTGGACATTGCCGAAAATAATTTTGTTTTCTTTTGCCTGTTTTGCCATTTTTCTAATACAACGAATCTAAGGCCTTTGCAATTTTATTTTATGATAAACTAATGAACCAATTCACATCCTTTTTGAAATTGTTCTAATTAAGAAAACAATTTTGGTAATTTCCCTTATTTTCGAGCAAAATTAGAACCCATGAACGAAGTAACCGCCATCTTTTTGGAAATTCTCAAGTACCTGATTCCAGCTTTAATTGTTTTTGTAATAACCTATTACCAATTTAAAATATTTTTTGATTCGGAATACGAGAAGCGAAACATGGATGTAAAATCTGAACAACTTAAAACTTTACAGCCACTTCGTTTGCAAGCTTATGAGCGTTGTGTATTGTTAATGGAACGTATGAGTCCAGAGAGTTTGGTTATTCGTACCCATAAGCCAGGTATCAGCGCTTCTCAATTAAAGAT
>CANFSD010000181.1 GCA_947449515.1 Bacteroidota bacterium | reverse complement strand
TTTTGGCGGGACATTTGCAGTAAACATGGAAGCAATAAGCGTGCAAATGGCAGAACAAAAAATTCAAAACATTTTAGATAGTGGTGCTGAAATAATTATTTCAACAGATTATGCCTGCCTCATGCACCTCGATTCGTTTATTAGAAAACAAAATATTCCGCTTAGAATCATGCACCTCGCAGATGTATTGGCCAGCGGTTTGTAATTTATTCTGAACCTAATTCAATTATTAATTTAAATAAAAATCAACATGGAACAATTTAGTTTTTCGTCGAAAGAAAAAGTTTCTTCTGCCTCCTTTATCACTGGCGTTTACGGCTGGATGATGTTAGCCTTAATTTTAACTGCCGCAACGGCCGTTGTTACTGCAAGTACACCTGCCATTCTTGAATTTGTTTTTGGTATTCCATACATGTTTATGGGCTTAATCCTGGCCGAACTGGGTTTGGTTTGGTACATGAGTGCACGTGTAATGCGTTTGAGCAATGCTGCTACTACCTTGTTGTTTATTGCTTATTCTATTTTAAACGGATTAACCTTATCGGTTGTATTGTTAGCTTATACCGGTGCAGCCGTTTCAAATGCTTTCTTAATTACCGCAGGAACATTCGGAATCATGAGCGCTGCAGGTTACTTTACTAAGAAAGACCTTAGTGGTTTTGGTTCAATTATGATGATGGGTTTAATTGGAATTATCCTTGCGAGCTTGGTGAATTTCTTTTTACATAGCGAAACAATGGATTATATTATTTCCTATGTAGGCGTAATGGTTTTTGTGGGCTTAACGGCTTATGATACCCAGAAAATTAAAAACATGGCCAATGAATTGGAAGACGACCAGTTAAAGAAAGCAGCCATTATGGGTGCCTTAACTTTATACCTAGATTTCGTTAACTTATTCTTGTTCTTGTTAAGAATCTTAAACAGAAAATAAGCAATAAAATTCTTCTATGAATCTCTATTCTAAAAAGCATTTGCACGATTTTGTACAGCAAGTTTTTACCAATTGCGGTATGCCTCCTGCGGATGCTTTTCAAGCTGCAGAGGTACTTATCAGTGCAGATTTAAGAGGAATAGATTCTCATGGAGTTGCGCGTTTGAGTGGCTATGTTCGTTTATTTGAAGCGGGCCGAGCCAACTTTAATGCCAAGCATAAAATTATCCATGAAACGCCTTCAACTGCTACCATTGATGCCGACGCTGGTTTGGGATTAGTGGTAGCACCAAAGGCCATGGACATTGCCATAGAAAAGGCAAAAAATGTAGGTACAGGTTGGGTAGCAATTCAAAACTCTAACCATTTTGGTATTGCAGCCTACCATGCCATGAAGGCCTTGCCGCATGATATGATAGGTATTGCCATGACCAATGCCAGTCCATTGGTAGCCCCCACCTTTTCTAAAGAACGCATGTTGGGAACCAATCCCATTTGTATGGCGTTTCCTTCTGGTAACCAACAAGCCTTTGTAGTTGATATGGCAACTTCTAATGCCGCCAATGGTAAATTAGAAATTGCCCAACGTGCCAACAAAGAAATTCCTTTAGGTTGGGTGCAAACCAAAAATGGCGATGCAAGTGTTAATGCCAATGAATTAAAAAACGGAGGTTCTCTGTTGCCTTTAGGTGGTCATAAAGGATACGGCTTAGGTGCTGCAGTAGATATTTTAAGTGCTGTGCTTTCAGGTGCAAATTATGGTCCTTGGGTACCACCTTTTGTTGCCTTCTTAAACCCATTAGAAAATTTGCCTGGCAATGGTATTGGCCATTTCTTAGGTGCCATGCGCATAGATGCTTTTAGGCCCGCAGCAGATTTTAAATTACACATGGACAATTGGATTACACGCTTTAAGGAAGCAGAAAGAATTGATCCAGATCAAGAGGTGCTCATTCCTGGCGAACCTGAATTTAGAATGCAAGAAGAGCGTGAAAAAATTGGTATTCCAATTATAGATGCAGTTGACAACGACCTGCACAGCTTGGCGCAAAAATTAGGTTTAATCCTATAGCCAACGCTTTCTTTTAAACCACTGAAAAATTACGATGGTTATAAGTGTCATGAAAATGAGCACACCCGGATAACCCCAATCTTTGTGTAATTCTGGCATAAACTCAAAGTTCATTCCGTATACTCCTACAATAAAAGTAAGGGGTAAAAAGAAAGCAGAAAATACCGTTAAAATACGCATTACCTCATTGGTTTTTTGAGAGGATACCGAGATGTAAATATTCAATAAGTTATTGATATTGTCGTGTAATTCTTCCGTTTCCGTTTCTAAACGTAAATGGTAATCACGCATATCTTCGTAAAATGAATTTCGCCTGTGAGAGCCAGGCATTGGCTCAATAACAAGCTTAGTAATATAATTTAGTTTTTTAATTACGGCTGTTTTACGCTTTATTAAATAGAGGTTTTTCAATAAATCTGGAACACGTTTTTTTAGGAAGATATTTGTTTCATATACATCCACTTCTTTGTCCATATTGCTCAATGGCTCAGCAAAAGTTTCGAGGGCGTTTTTAATAACTTTGCAGGCAATGTCAAATGGATGTTTGATGTTTTTATCGCTTGCGTATTTGTCGGCAATTTTTTCTATAAACTCGCTCTGACTGCGGTGTACGGTTAAAATAAAATCTTGGTTATAAAAGATGGCCACCTTGCGGGTTAATTGTCTAATATTATCACTTTCTAATTTGCAAAATGAATCGTAAAAGCGAATGATAATAAAATTATAATTATCGAAAACCTCATATTTAGGAAGGTGTTCAGACTGCATGCAATCTATTACGGCATCCTTGGGTAAATGATATTGTTGGCTCAATTCAA
Organism: Bacteroidota bacterium; assembly: GCA_947449515.1. Lineage (GTDB taxonomy): Bacteria > Bacteroidota > Bacteroidia > UKL13-3 > UKL13-3 > B1. The sequence goes on along the minus strand of CANFSD010000181.1, from coordinate 763 downwards.
GCAATTGTTCCTCGCTTGGATTAAAAACATCTTTCCATTCAAATGGGAATCCTTTTTGGGTGTAATTGATTAACATTCGCCGCTGTTTATTTTCTGAAAAATACGTTTTTATTCGGCATTTGTAAACAAAAAAAATCCCTCGTTAGTAATAAACTAAGAGGGATTTTGGAGGTACCGAACAGATTCGAACTGTTGTAGAAGCTTTTGCAGAGCTTTGCCTAGCCGCTCGGCCACGGTACCTTTAAGCGGCCACAAATATAGTTTTTTTTTATTAGGGGTCAAGCCTATTCACAAATCACCAATTTATTTTCAAAAATAATTTGCTGGTTAATACCCTCAATCCTTAAAAAATAAATGCCTTTCTTGGGGCTTAAATCGCTCATATTTAACGGATAAATGGCGTATCCGTTTTGCAAAATCAATGACCTGCTAAATATTTTTTCTCCCAATAAATTGTAAATACTTAGTTGGGTTTGTTGCGCCTCAGCGTAGTTAAAATAGCTCAATTGGAATTGTCCATTGCTCGGATTTGGGTATAGCACCAATTGGTTCGGCACGTTTTGTAGCTGTGGTAAATGGCTACCTTTTAACCAATAATAAATAGAATCTGCATGGGGAATTCCCCAGCCCAAAAAGGTATCGGGGTGTTGTGCCAAATGGCCACTCTCTTTTATTTTGGCAAACAAATTCATATTGCCCAAGCTTGGGTCTATTTGCCAAACACAGGCTGCAAAGCCCGCTACCAATGGGCATGCAAAGGAAG
>CANFSD010000180.1 GCA_947449515.1 Bacteroidota bacterium | reverse complement strand
CGCACAAATACAGTAGAAATAATACCACTCACTGTAACATAAGCCTGGTATTGATTTTCACTTCTAATTTTCCCTGAAGCATAGATAGATTCAGTGATTGAGCTCAATTCGGGCTGAATTTTCTCCACTTTACTTTTACAAGCAAAAAGGAAGAATGCAATTCCTATAAAAAAATATCTTTTCATACACTACGAAATTACATATTTAGGCCATACAATTGACTAATATAAATTAGGTTTTCGAGGCATTTCAAATCAAAATATACACTTTTGAATAAATTTTTTGTTGCCCTAACCTATCTTGCAACAAATAATCAGTAAATGCAGAATAAAAGCTTGGTTCGACTCAATAAATTTATCAGTGAAAGTGGCCTTTGCTCTAGACGTGAGGCCGATAGATATATTGAACAAGGTCATGTATTTATAAACGGCCGCAGGGCTTCTGTTGGCGACCAAGTAAAAGTTGGCGATAAGGTGCGCGTGAACGGGCATAACCTAGAACCAAGAGGCGGTGAAGAAATTGTATTTATAGCCCTAAACAAACCAACGGGTGTAACCTCCACCACCGAAGATGGTGTGGAAAACAACATCGTTCAATTTGTGAACCATAGCAAAAGAGTTTTTCCTATTGGCCGACTAGACAAGGATTCTCAAGGATTAATTTTCCTTACCAATAATGGCGATTTAGTAAATAAAATTCTACGTGCTGGTAACAAGCATGAAAAGGAATACTTGGTTACGGTAAACAAACCCTTAACAGATGAGGTAATTAAGAGAATGTCGGAAGGCGTGCCCATGTTAGGGGTTACCACTAAAAAATGTAAAATAATTCAAGAAAGTGCCCTGGTTTTTAGAATTGTATTGATCCAAGGTTTGAACCGACAAATTCGCCGCATGTGCGAACATTTTGGCTATGAGGTTACCAAATTAGAAAGGGTTCGTATCATGCATATTAGCCTAAAAGGCATCCCTCTTGGCGATTGGCGAGATTTAACAGAAGATGAATTAACCATTTTATATAGCAAATTGGAGAACTCTTCAGATTCTGCCAAAAAGAAAACTGCACCCAAAAAACAAGCCGAAGGAAAAAGTAAAACACCCACAAAACCTGCTACAGCCGCAAAAAGACCGAGTGCAGGTCCATACAGAAAACCAAAACCTAGCAGCCAAAATAGAAGAAACACCAATAACAAAAAAGGTGGCAAACGCCATGGAAGGTAATTGGGAAAATTTATTACACCCCAATTTTAGGCACTAAATTATTTAAGGCGAACCAAAGTTGCGCCATTCCCAAATTGAAGAATATCCGCATCTTCAAAATTCAATATCATCTCTGGATGTTTAGATAAATAGGTTCGAACCTTATTTTTTAAATAGGCATTTCCTACGCCGTGTATATAAATAATTTCTGGCATATGATGCACAAAAGCGGCTTCCAAAGTTTTGGCAAACACATCCATTTGAAAGGCTGTAATATCTTCTGCCGTGCCATAGCCATTAGCCTTTAAAGCATCATAATGCAAATCAATGATACTACTTGGTTTCGATTTAAAATCAATGAGTTGCTCATTTGCTTTTTCAGAAAAATCCTTTTCTTTCAATGCCTGCAAATTCAGTTTTTCTAAGGGTTCATCCAACCTAAAGACATAGGCCTGTTTTTGCAAAAACGGACAAAATTTATAATAATTATGAAATGTTTTAGATTGAAAAGACAATCCAACTCCCAAACCAGCACCCGGTTTTACCGTAGTAGATTCATAGGGCAACAATACAAAATGATAGGGCATCCATTTTTCAAAATTAGATAAACTTGCTTTACCTATTAGTTGCGTTTCATCACGCTCAAGGTTGACAGATTTCAATAAATGAAAAACACCTTGATCTTTTTGGTAAACCAATACCTGCACAAATTCACTCAGGTTATTGTGTAATTGAATATCTAAATCATTTTCACCAATGCGTTCGAATGCTAAAAACACACCTAACATTTGATTGGAAGAAACTTTAAACACTTTAGCTGGCGCAACACTTGGGGCATTGCCTGCTTGATCGGTAAAATTTATTTTTACTATTTCAGAAAGTAATACAGGGATTTCAAAGTCACTTTCAATAGTAACACCAACCTGATTTTTGGCTTTGAAGGAGGTTACAATTCCCTCCATGTTTTCGTTTAAAAACCTTACCTTATCTCCTAATTTTATCATTTATTATCCACCGAAGCTTTAGCGTAGGTGGATTTTTTTTGCTAAAGACATTTTTCACACCGAAGCTTTAGCGTATAAACTATACGTTAAATTTAAAATGCATTACATCACCGTCCTGCACAATATACTCTTTACCTTCCATACTCAACTTCCCATTTTCTCTGCAAGCAGCCTCACTTCCGTACTTCAAATAATCTTCCAAATGAATTACCTCGGCCTTAATAAAACCACGTTCAAAATCGGTATGAATTACACCTGCAGCTTGAGGTGCTTTAAATCCTTTATCAATAGTCCAAGCGCGAACTTCTTGCACACCAGCAGTAAAATAGGTAATCAAGTTTAATAAATGATAGGCGCCATGAATCAATTTGGCAACACCAGATTCCTCTAAACCTAAATCACTTAAGAATGCCTGACGGTCTTCAAAACTATCTAAGCCTGCAATATCCGCCTCAATAGCTGCGCTAATAAATAACACTTCTGCTTTTTCGTTTTTTACAGCTTCTTTTACTTTGTCTACGTGAGCATTTCCTTTTACCACACTGGCTTCATCTACATTACAAACGTATAGAACCGGCTTTAAGGTAAGCAAACACAAATCTGCTACTTGTTCCAATTCGTCTTCTGTAGCATCTACGGTACGAGCGTTTAGGCCGTTTTCTAAATGCTCTTTAAATTTAATTAAGGCTGCTTCCGTTTTAACGGCTGTTTTATCACCCGTTTTTGCAGCACGGGTAGTTTTCATCAATTTCTTTTCTATAGAATCAATGTCTTTCAATTGCAATTCTGTATCAATTACATCCTTATCACGCAAAGGATTTACACTTCCATCCACATGGATTATATTGTCATCTTCAAAACAACGCAACACATGGATAATGGCATCTGTTTCGCGAATATTTCCCAAGAATTGATTACCCAAACCCTCGCCTTTACTGGCACCTTTAACCAATCCTGCAATATCTACAATTTCAATGGTGGTAGGAACCAAACGATTTGGTTTAACAAATTCGGCAAGCTTATTCAAACGAATATCTGGCACAGTAATTACGCCAACATTGGGCTCAATGGTACAAAATGGAAAATTAGCCGCTTGCGCTTTTGCATTGCTCAAACAATTAAACAAAGTTGATTTTCCTACATTGGGCAAGCCCACTATTCCGCATTGTAATGCCATATTTTATTTATTTCAATTTATTAAACTCCAAAAACTATTCACCTTTTATGAATTGCTTCATATCTGATATTAATTTCTCTGCCAAGCTATTTGCTGTGTTTTCACTCTGACTTTCAGCGTAAATACGAATAATTGGTTCGGTATTAGAACGACGTAAATGTACCCATTCTTTGTCGAATTCTATTTTCAAACCATCAACTTCATTGATTGGTTGTTTCTTGTATTTGT
>CANFSD010000179.1 GCA_947449515.1 Bacteroidota bacterium | reverse complement strand
TGGCGTGAACTTCACACCTTCAAAAGCGAAATCTTTCAATGCAGTTAATACGAAATTTACTGCTTTTAATTGTCCCATTGATACAGAACCTGATTGCTCTATTGGTCCTAACATTGGCGTAGGCTTAGGCACTTGACGTACACGGTAAGTGGCAAATCCCATTGTTTTTCCTTCAACCGAAGCTGAAATCTTAACTTCACGGATAGAACCATCTACAGTTAACATATACTCTCCACCACTACCAACTCTTTTCAAATTACCACCAGAACAAGTAACATCTACTTTATTAGCAGAGAAACCTGGTACAGATACTGAAATTGGGTTTTCCAAACCAATATAAACTACATTCATTTTGGTTGCAGAAATAACCGCTAATGGAGCCAAGGCGAAGAAAGAACCTTCTTTTTCGTAGGTTTCTTTTTTACCACTTGAATTGGTTGTAGTAATAACTGCTTTGAATTTGTTTTCACCTTCTCTAGTTGCAGTTACTTCGTATTTACCAACACCACTTTCGCTTTTCAATGCATTTCCATTTACTGAAATACTTGCTTCTGATCTAGAACTAGATGCAGCTAAGAAGATTTCAGCTTGGTATTTGTTACCAATGGTAATGTTTGTACCGTTTACAGGAATAATTTGAGGAGTTAACTGATCAATGATCATTACATTTTCAGTTAATGAACCTCTGAAATAATCCAATACTTGTGATTCAGTATTTTTGATGTCGTTTTGTGTTTTTGACAACAAGGCAACTACTGCAGCAAGTGGCGTATGTTCAAACATTTCTGCTTCCCAAGTTTCTTTAGAATCTTTAGGCTCTTCGGTACGCAAATCACTTTTAATTAATTCTTGCTTTTCTTTAGGCATTAAACCTAACAAAGCATTTCTAATTGCATTGATTTTATCTTTTACTTCTTTACCTTTTCCTTGGTTAATCATCAAATTAGCATGTAATTCAATGTTACTAGGTTGTGCAACCTCTTCTTCAGGGTTACCTTCTTTACGACCACCAGCACTTGTAATCAATTGTTCTTTTAAATCTGCAAAATATTGAACGCCTTCATCAGCGATCTTTTTTGCTTCTAAAGATTTATTGTATGCAAGTGTTCCTGTTGGGTCGGCAGGGATATCACTGTGATATCTAGCGATGGCAGCAAGTGTGTTGACATTTTTCTTGTCGATATTCTCACCTGCACGATCCATGCTTACCTCTACCATGTGGAAGGACTTCAAGATTTCAGCAGATACGTTTAGCGCTAACAATGCTGTTAACACCAAATACATCATGTTGATCATCTTCTGCCTTACAGATACTTTACCTCCAGCCATTTTTTATAATATTGTATTTTCTATTACTACGAATTAATTACCACGAACATTCATTGCAGCTAACATGTTGCCATATACGCTATTCAATGAAGATAGATTTTTGTTTAATTTATCCATTTCACCTCTGAAATGTTCTGCATTGGCGTTGGTATCATTTAAGGTACTAACTACTTTAGATAAGCCACCAACAAATTCGTTGATACCTTTTAAGTGGTTGTTAGATTCCGCTATTTCTAATTCATAGATTGAATTCAATGAAGCCAAGTTTTTGGTCATTTTTTCAATTTGAGCACCATATTCACGTGAACCTTCAGATGCATTTACCAAACCTTCCATTGCTGTTACAGCTTTGGTGTATGAAGTATTGATTCCAGTTAAAGAATCTGCAGCTGCTTGTACGTTTTTAGTGTAAGTATCAGTTGCAACAGCAGCAGTAGAAAGATCTTTCATATTGGTTACGTTTTCACTTAATGTACGCATACCATTACCTAAACTGCTAATCAAATCTGGACCAATTTTAGCTTCTTCCATCATTTTATCCAATTGTTGGGTGATGGTACCTTTGTTAGCAGAAGATTTCTTTTCTTTTGGTTCCATACCTGCTAATTCAGGATAAACTAAAGACCAATCTGGTTCTGCATGAGGTGGTTCAAATGCTGAAATAAAGAAAATAGCTGCTTCAGTTAACAAACCAACCATCAACATTAAATCTGCACCTTTCCAGTGAAGGATTTTAAAAAGAGCTCCAATGATTACGACTGCGGCACCAATACCATACGCTTTGGCCATGAAAGACTTGAAGCCTTTACTTTCTAAAAAACTGTTTTTCATTTGATTAATAATTTAAGTTAGTTGTTTGATTGATTGATTGAATATTTTTATTGATTATTTTTTATCTCTGTTTGAACGACCTACATAGCTTTGAACTAAGCGGAAACCGGTATAAGAATTTGCACTGTCTTGGTATTCGTAGGTACGGCTACCATTTTGAATGTAATGTGCAATATCTTTCCATGATCCACCTCTGATAACTTTACGTTTCAAAGTTTCTGCATCTTCTTCTTTGGCGTCATATTGGTAATCTGAGTTCAAATCATGTGTAAACAAGTGACCAGATTCTGCGTATGCTGTAACAGTCCACTCAGCTACGTTACCACTCATATCATATAAACCAAAATCATTAGGGAAATAAGAAGCAACACGAATTGGGTATACACCACCGTCTGCGCCATAATCACCACGACCAGGTTTGAAGTTAGCCAAAGAACATCCTTTTGCATTTCTTACGTAAGGACCTCCCCATGGGTACATGGTTTGATCTCTACCTGCACGCGCTGCATATTCCCACTCATATTCTGTTGGTAAACGGAAAGCAGTTACGCCATTTTCACCGTTTTCAGCATAGAATGCGTTCAAGTGGAAAGTTCTCCAATGTGCAAAAGCACGGGCTTGTTTCCAATTAACACCAACTACAGGATAATCATCATATTTTGGATGCCAGTAGTACATAGTTGAAATTGGTTCATTATAAGCGTAAGTAAAATCACGCATAAATACCAATGTATCAGGATATATTTCTACAGTCTCTTCATGTTTGAAATCACCACGGTTTTTCTTGTACGCATCTTGCTTGTGCAATTGAGCTGCAGCACGCAAATCGATGTAATCGTACTTGTATTTCAATTTACGCACATCCAATTGCTTGGTGCGGTAGTAAATTTCATTACCTTGGTAATACATATCATTGATTTCACCATTTTTCATGTCTTCTGGTTCCATACGCATCTTGAAATTGATGGCATGTTCACCAGTTTCTTCCTCAGTGATTGGATCAATCAAAGGAATCCAATACTTATCTCCCAATTTTTCGCGGAAGATCGAGTCCATTACATCGTCAACAAACTGACGGTACTCGTTATTGGTGATTTCGGTTTCATCCATATAGAATGCCGTAATGGTGATTTGCTTGTTCGGTGCAATCATCGCATTAGGAATATCCTGCTCGTTGGCTCCAACGTGGATTGTTCCTGAAGGGATGTACACGGTACCTGCAGGTTGTGGGTGAAACCAGGCACTTCTACCTCTAACTCCCGTTAATTCCCCCTTGTCACTGCTCAAACCACAACCTGTTAAGGTTAAGGCCAGAGAGAAGAAGAAAAACCATTTTAATTGCTTCATCGTATGTAAACTATTAATGACTGTAATGTGGCAAAATTATTAATTCGAACTAATAATACAAGTAAAACTTAATTTAATTTGTAAAGATAACGTTAGGTATTGTCTATTTATTACAT
>CANFSD010000178.1 GCA_947449515.1 Bacteroidota bacterium | reverse complement strand
TGCGTTGAAGCGATGTATTCATTTCTAGCAATTTCAAATGCATCTGGTGGATCTAATTGGTGCCATTTTTTCAAAATTGCTTCGGTTTGTTTGGCACCATTGGCAAAGGTGAAACCCCAATTGATACCATTTACGCCATTGTACATGGTACACATATAAAATAATGCCCTTGCTACATCTCCTTTTTGAGAATCTCTTGGTTCGAACACGGTATTGTTGGCAGAATCTTTACCCAATTTACAATCGCCATTTTGGGTAGTAATAGTTTTAACCTCTCCAAAAGGATTGTTTGAACGCAAACCATTTGCTTGGGTTTGGTCTGCTGGAAATAAATGATGCTGGTCGTTGTATTCTGGAACTTCTTTTCCGTTTGAACCATTTGGCCATGCACCACCAAGATTACTTGGCATCCAACTTTGCGGATAGGTATGCTCGCGGGTTAATGTTCCATTACCATTACCCCACCATACAAATGGTTCGTTATAGATATAAGCATTTGAAGTATACACACAATTTACAACTTTACGACCAGCAGTGGTATCTCTTGTAATAAAATTATTTACAATGGTGGCAGTGTAATTACTGTAATATATGGTATCGTGCACATTGATTTTTGCCGACAATTGCGATATAAAATTTGGAGAATTAGGATCAATACTGCCATAATAGCTACCTGGGTTTCCGCCTGGAGTAGTTAGGCTCGAAGCCAAAGGTGAGCTTGTTAGGTAATTTTCATACCCTGCAGGACCATTTACTGCAAAAACTGCAAAATTATAAGTAGTACCAGCAAGAATATAGCTTGGCTTAAAGGATACATTGGCACCAATATAAGCTACTTGGGCATTGCCAATATAATCGCCACGTTGGTATGTTTGTCCGTCTACAGGAACTTCTGTAATGGCAGCACCTGTTTTACGCAATACAATGTAGCCATCTGGTTTTGGGTTAGCGTCTGTATAAGCTACATTAAAGGTATATGCCTTTTGGTTGCTAAATGTCATGTTTGTTGCCTGTGCGGTTGGTTGACTAGCCAAAGCACCTGCAATTCCATATAAATTGATAGCATACGCACTGTTGTCTGTTGAATTGCTGTTGATAGTTGCTGTTGCATACCTAGAACCTGCATTTGCAAGGCTAAAATTTAAAGTAAAGTTTGCAGAATCATTTGCGGCAATACTACTAGGTGCATTACTAATGCTGTAATCTGCAGCATTAGCTCCACTTATAGCAATGGAAGAAATTTTTAATGAATCAACTGTTCCTTCGTTTTTAATGGTAAAAACGGTGGAGGCAGTGTTTCCAATTATTTGGGTAGCGCCATTTACGAGTGAAGCGCCATTTCTTTTCACATTGATACTTGCACTTGTAGTAGCTGTTGGCTTTGCCAAAACAACATTATCCAATGAAACATTGCTTCCAGAAACTTTGGTAGTATAAAAAAAGCGAATAAACCTGCTTGCTGAAGAGGGCGTTTCAGTAAACTGCACAAACGAACTTGTCATGGAAGTATGAACACGCATATCTGTCCAAGAAATGCCATCAACAGATTCTTGTATATTAAATGAACCCGTAAAAGCAGGAGGAGCAATAGATGTTCCCTTGATATAGTAAGTTAAGGCACCTGGCTTTTCTGCGAACCAAATTTGCACATATTCATTTTGGCCATCTAAGCGACAGGCTGCATTGCCATCACTTCCTGTTGCATAGGTATAAGGGGTAGTTCCAGTTACTGTGAGGTTCAACCTGGTTTTCCAACCACTTGGACAAATGGTAGAATCTTCGGTAGGACTTGGATTGGTGAAGGACCAAGCAGTAGGTAAAGCAGTTTGAGACCAAACATGGGCCTGCATTAATAAAAACGACAAGGCAATTAGGAACTTTTTCATATAAACCGGATATTATTTAGTAAGGCAATGTAGGACATAGGTTTCAGGATTTCAAGTGCACTTACAAAAGCTTTTCAAAGGACAGATTGAAAGTAGCGCCAATTGGGCATTCTACCATAAGATTTATTTTTGGTTCGAACCTAAATTAATATTAACTTAATGCACATTAACGAGGATTTACTGCAATATGTTTGGCAACAAAAAATATTGCTTAAACAGCCACTCCAAACCAACAATGGAGAAAAGCTCCAAATTATAAAACCCGGTGAATTAAATAGAAATGCCGGACCAGATTTTTTTAATGCACAAATTGATTGTGACGGTGTGTTTTGGGCAGGGAATATAGAGGTACATATAAAGAGCAGCGATTGGCATAAACATGGTCATTCTTTTGATGCTGCTTATGACAATGTGATATTACATGTTGTTTGGGAACACGACCAAATTATTTATACAAAAACAGGTGAAGAAATACCAACATTATCGCTCAAAGAAATAATGCCAAATACCCTTTTAAACACCTATGCTGCCTTACAAAAAAACCAACTGAATATAGCTTGTAAACCCTTATTCAACATGCCTGTTCCAGAAATTCTGTATTTTTGGATGGAGCGTTTGGTAGCAGAGCGTTTGGAAGTAAAACACCAACACATTTTAAGCATTCTAAAGGAAAGAAATGGGCATTGGGAAGAAGTTTTATATTTTCTGTTAGCACAAACATTTGGACAAAAAATAAATGCCATGCCTTTTGAAATGTTGTGCAAGAATTTACCCTATGAAATCATTCAAAAAAATTGCACACAAATAAGCTCTTATCAATCATTGGTATTAGGTGTAGCCGGATTTTTAAATAAGCCATTTCAATCACAATACCACCAAGTTTTGCAAAGAGAATTTTTGTTTTTAAAAAATAAATATGACTTACCATCCTTAGATAACAGCATATGGAAATTTGGCAGAACAAGACCTGCCAATTTTCCTAGTATTCGTTTGTTACAATTTGCAGAAATAATTAGTCAACAACGCCCCTTATTACAGTTATTGCTAACAGCGCAAAACATCCAAGATGTTTATGCCTTTTTAACTTGGAATACCAAGCAAACAATAGAAATTGGCGAATTGCATCCACAAGGGAAAGCAAGCCATTGGGAGAAAATAGCCTTGAGCAAAAGCATGATTGATTCGCTCCTTATTAATGTATTTGTGCCCTATTTGTTTTCTTTTGGGAAAGCCACCAACAAGGAGGATTTATGGCAAAAAGCGTTGGATTGGCTTGAATTGGTTCCAGGAGAAAATAACCATATTGTAGAAGAATGGAAGCAACTAGGTCTTCCGGTAAAAAAAGCCAAAGAAACACAAGCATGGATTCAATTAAAAAATTATTATTGTACAGAAAAAAGATGTTTAAAATGCGCAATTGGAAATCATTTATTAAAGCCAGCAAAAGATATGGCCTCCTAATAGCCCTATTCTGTATTGCAAATTTGGCCATTGCACAAAAAATTGTCTTTATTCATGCGGGAGACGGCAAAATAATAGAGGCAAAAGAAGGAGATGTACTTTCCATTCAATACCGCGGTTATTTGGGTCAAACCGAAACCTTTAAAAACACACTTACCTCCATCAAGGATAGTTCATTTGTTTTAGGGATTGATTTGATTGATCCTAGCAGCCCCATGGCAATGAAAATGGGACAACAAATGCAGGCCAAAGAAATTAGATATGCAGATGTAATGGCAT
>CANFSD010000177.1 GCA_947449515.1 Bacteroidota bacterium | reverse complement strand
TTTTCATTGGGGAAATCTACCGATTTTACATCGGCCACATATTGTTCAACAGCTCCCTTAATTTCATCGTATAAATTGAGGTAACGACGCAAAAACTTAGGTGAAAAATCTTTGTTTATTCCCAACATATCGTGGCTTACCAATACTTGGCCATCTACATCAGGACCAGCACCAATGCCTATTACAGGAATTTTAACCATATCTGCCACTTGCTTGGCCAACTTAGACGGAATTTTTTCTAGTACTATTGAAAAGCAACCCGCCTCCTCTAAAACTTTGGCGTCGTGCAATAATTTTTGCGCTTCTTCTTCCTCTTTGGCGCGCACCTCATAGGTTCCAAATTTATAAATACTTTGAGGGGTTAATCCCAAATGCCCCATCACAGGGATACCTGCCGTTAATATCCGTTTAATAGAATCAACTATTTCCTCTCCACCTTCTAATTTTACAGCATGGGCCTCGGCCTCTTTCATAATTCGAATGGCAGAGTTTAAGGCTTCTTTAGAATTTCCTTGGTACGAACCAAAAGGCAAATCTACCACCACCAAAGATCTTTCTACCGCACGAATAACTGCTGCTGCATGGGTAATCATTATATCAAGGGTAATTGGCAGGGTGGTTTCATGTCCATGCATCACATTGGATGCCGAATCTCCTACCAACAATACATCAATTTTTGCCGCATCAAAAATCTTTGCCATACTGTAGTCATAGGCTGTTAGCATGCTAATTTTCTCTCCCCTCATTTTCATTTCAATAAGGGTATGCGTTGTTACTTTTTTTACTTCTTTATAAGTGCTCATGGCAAGTAATATGAAATTCAAAGGTAGAGATAAAACCCAAAATCAAATTGCTTCTGTTAAGTATTTTTGACCACAAGAAAAATTAAGCTTACTTTGCAAACGATGAATTTTAAAAAGTTACTCGGCGTCATGGTGTTAGCCCTACTTTTGGGCTGTAAAAACGATATTGACATTAATGCTCCTTATAAGGATATAGCCATAGTTTATGGCTTTTTGAACCAAAACGAGCCAATTCAATACATCAGAATTCAGAAATTATACCAAAATGCCAGTACCACCTCTACCCAAGAAGGTGCACAAATAGCAGATTCGCTTTATTTTGACTCCTTGGTAGTGAACCTCATCAATATCAACAAAGCTGTTCCAGATACTTTTCATTGTTACAGGGTAGATAGCATTCCTAAGGATTCTGGTTTTTTTACAAAAGATAGAAATACCTTTTATGCCACTAGCATTCCTAAAAACAATGCAGCCAACGAAATTTATGTATTAGACATTTACTACCCTAAAAAGAAAGCCCATTTTAGCGCCAAAACCATGTTGGTAAAGGATGCTACCATTGAACCACGCAAATTGGTTTTAAAATATAACGACCCAAAATTCCCGAACCACACCTTTGTTTTTAAGTTTATGTCGGGCAAAAACGCCTATTTATACGACCTTGGTGTTAGGTTTACCTATAAAGAAATGGATATAAATGATACGTCTATTTTTACGCTTAAATATGTAGATTTTAATGTGGTTAGAAGCATTGCTTACCAACCAGAAAACCTATTTACACAGAGCATCAGTAGTAAAGCATTTATTGACAATCTTAAAGCAGAAATTCTGCCCAACGCCAATAAAACAAGAAGAACCATCAGTGTTACTTTTAGAACCTATGGCGGTTCTCAAGAATTTCAAACCATGCTAGATCTTACCAAACCCGATTTAACCGTGGTACAGAAAAACCCATTGTATAGCAATATTGAACCTACACAATTGGGCATTGGCATATTTAGCAGCAGAAATTACGTTGAAAGGGTGATGGAAATAGACCCAAGTGCGCTGCTCCTGCTTAGCAAAGAACTGCCTAATTTCACCTATTAACTGACAGTATTTTCTGCCATTGGGTCAGAAATATTGCAATTTTCTTTAAAAATCTGCCACAAATTAGCCTAAACTGACAAGTTTTAGGATTGGCATTTTGATTGCTAAATTGAAGCAAAGAAGAAAATTAATTTATATGAGCAAAATAATAGGAATCGATTTAGGAACAACCAACTCTTGCGTTTCTGTAATGGAAGGTAATGAGCCCGTTGTAATTGCCAACAGCGAAGGACGTAGAACAACTCCTTCCATTGTGGCCTTTTTAAAAGATGGTGAAAGAAAAATCGGTGATCCCGCAAAAAGACAAGCGGTAACCAATCCAATTAACACCATCTACTCTATCAAACGTTTCATGGGACATACCTACACAGAGGTTGCCGATGAAACTACCCGCGTACCTTACAAGGTTGAAAAAGGTGACAACAACACCCCACGCGTTAACATTGACGGCAGAATGTACACTGCCCAAGAAATTTCTGCTATGGTTCTTCAAAAAATGAAGAAAACAGCTGAAGATTATTTGGGAACAGAAGTTAAAGAAGCCGTTATTACCGTACCTGCTTATTTTAACGATGCCCAACGCCAAGCAACCAAAGAAGCTGGTGAAATTGCTGGTTTAACCGTGCGCAGAATTATTAACGAACCTACAGCAGCGGCGCTTGCTTATGGCGTTGACAAAAAAGGAAAAGACATGAAAATTGTTGTTTTCGATTGCGGTGGTGGAACACATGACGTATCTATCCTTGAATTAGGAGATGGTGTATTTGAAGTAAAAGCAACAGATGGCGATACCCACTTAGGTGGTGATGATTTTGACAATGCAATTATTGGCTGGATGGCCGATGAATTTAAAACAGAAGAAGGCATTGATTTGCGTCTCGATCCAATGGCTTTGCAACGTTTGAAAGAAGCTGCAGAAAAAGCTAAAATTGAATTGTCGAGCTCTGCACAAACAGAAATTAACTTGCCTTATGTAACTGCTACTGCAAGTGGTCCTAAGCACTTGGTAAAAACATTAACCCGTGCAAAATTTGAACAATTGGTTGATAGCCTTATCAAGCGTACCATTGAGCCTTGTAAGAGTGCCATGAAAAACGCTGGTTTAAGTAACAGCGATATTGATGAGGTTATTTTAGTAGGTGGTTCAACCCGTATTCCTGCTATCCAAGCAGCTGTGGAAGCTTTCTTTGGTAAAGCACCTTCTAAAGGTGTAAACCCAGATGAGGTAGTAGCAATTGGTGCAGCAATTCAAGGCGGTGTTTTAACCGGTGAAGTAAAAGATGTATTGTTATTAGATGTTACCCCATTAAGCCTTGGTATTGAAACCATGGGTGGTGTAATGACTAAATTAATTGAAGCCAATACAACCATTCCAAGCAAGCGCAGTGAAGTTTTCTCTACCGCTTCAGATAACCAACCAAGTGTAGAAATTCACGTATTGCAAGGTGAGCGCCCAATGGCTAACCAAAACAGGTCAATTGGCCGTTTCCATTTAAGTGATATTCCACCAGCACCGCGTGGTGTTCCTCAAGTGGAAGTTACTTTTGATATTGATGCAAACGGTATTTTGCATGTAAGCGCAAAAGACAAAGGAACAGGCAAAGAACAAAAAATTAGAATTGAAGCCAGCTCTGGCCTAAGCGATGCAGACATTGAAAGAATGAAACGCGAAGCAGAAGCCAATGCAGATGAGGATAAAAAAGCCAAGGAAGAAGTTGAAAAAATTAACCAAGCCGATAGCTTAAT
>CANFSD010000176.1 GCA_947449515.1 Bacteroidota bacterium | reverse complement strand
TTATTTTTAGCAATGAGTTTTACAGAATAAGTGCCATTGGCAAAATAGGTTTTAAACACAAAAGGATTGTTGGTAGAATCTTTGAAACCATCACCCCAGTTCCATACAAAATCATAAGAAGCCAAAGAAGGAGTTTGATTGGCAAAATTGAAATCAAACGGCGTGCTAGTTGCGCTTTGGCGGTTTGAGGAGAAGTCGGGGTTGAAGGCTGAATTAAATCTTGTTACATTATAATTGATACTGCTGTTACAACCTTTGTTGTCTGCTATGGTTAATTTATAAACACCAGGGTAATTGAATGAATCAACAATTGTACCTGTTTTAATTAAGGTGTCATTGCGGAACCAAGAATATGTTTTGGGACCAGGATAGGTGGTGCTTGCGCCAAGGGCAAAATTTCCTGTTAGTCCGCAAATAGACATATTGGCCGAACCAATGGTTCTCACTGGTTGTAAAGAATCTGTAACTGTGATGGTGAAGGTTCTTAGGGTAATATTGCTTGGGTTTTTGATGGAATAGGTTTTGGTAACATTGGCAACAAAACTTCCAGCTCCGCCACTTGAAATTAAATTGGTATCGTTCCAAAGTGTACAATTGCTAAGGTTGGTTAAAACCGTTTTGCCTTTACAAATAACTGTATCCGAAATAACGTAATTAGAACTAACACTTAGGCTAGGCGTAAAAGCACCAGAACCCATAATAGCTGCGGTATCTATTCCCATGTATTGCATATCCCATTGGCCAGCGGCATTTGGACCAGGATTGCCACTCATAGAAAAGGTAATATGAATTTTGTTGTTCACTGTTCTGGCTATGGATGGGAATCCAAATTCAGCATAACCACCAACCCATTCTGTAATATTTTTAGGTGCGCTCCAATTGTTTCCGCCATCTATTGAGCTAATAAAATGGATATCCCTATAGGATTGTGTGCCATCATCATTGTATTCTGTTTGAGCGGAATAGGTGCAAAATAACTTCCCATCGCTGCTCATTCCTGTCGATGGCATTGTTGTTATACTTGTTGCTCCATATCTATTAGATCCAGTTAATATTGAAAATATTCCGTCCGCATCAGTATCAATTGGTCTCCCAACAACGGTTTTATTTGAATAAGTTCTGCTGCTATTCCAATATAATAATTCAGTTTGGAAAGGGAAGTAAGAAATTGATGCATCAGTTAGATCATTATCAAGTACTTTAGCTCTTGGCCAAAAACAATGAACTTTACCTGTATTATCAATTAATACACTTATTGCTCCATCATTTGTATTTGGAGTATCTGTCATTAATACATTGTAATTACATGGCGCATATTTAAAAGAATCTACAATTGATTTAGTCCAACTTGTTCCATTGTTGATTGATTTAAAAAGAGAAAGTTCTTGTGCCAATCCACCAATTAATACAGCCACATTGCTGCCATTTGCATCTATGGCATATGCATCTTCGCTGCCAAAGGCATATCTAGTAGAGTTGTATCCCGGAATAGGCGTGTTTTTTACCTCCCATGTGCTGCTTGAAAAATTATAACGCGAGTATACCACTGGCGATTTCACCCCGTTTTTATATACAGAAACGGGTTGAGCTGCGCTTGAATCGTTATAACAGGCAATTACATGCAAATAATTATTGCTAATGGCTGTGCGGCACCATAAAACACCTGGTACATTATAAGTGGTATCCAATTCATAGGTTTGGTTCCATGGGCTATTAGTCCCTGCGGTTCTTCTGCTCATTATAAATCCACCGCTGTAACCTGTGGTAGGTACCCTATGTGCTAAAATTACTTCCTCATTGGTAGCAGGGTTATAAGCATAAGAAGGAAACCCAGCGCGCTCTCCTTCAATTCTGGTTATGGAGGTATCTCCATTTACCCAACCTGTGCTGGTTAACCTGTTATACCCCGTACCCCTGTTATAGAAAGGAGAACCATCGGTGGAGGTAGTCCATACCGCCCCAATTTGATTGCTTGGTAACACTTGTAAGTGTCTATAGGTAGCTAAATTGGTTTGTTGGTTGTTATAGGTTGTTCCAATTCTATTGAATTGCATATTGCCTGGACTGGTGGCAGAGCCTATTAAACTGGTATTGGTTGAAGAGCCATTTACAATTACAATTTTGTACCCATTGATTGCTAATGGAAACATGCCATTTACCAATGCATTTATTACTAAAGGATAGGTTCCAACGGCATTTGATACATAACTGTTTTGAATGACAATACAACCACTGTTTCCTGTAGAAATAATACCATTTGAAGGATTGGTTGTATAGCTGAATCCCGCAGGTAATCCACTGATGGAAGTAATGTTAATGCTACTCACTGTTGCTGGTGTGTAAATTTGAACCACCCCAATATAGGAGATGTTTTTATTCGCAACAGGAATATTACTTATGGTGTCTGGGTAAATATTATTGGTTGCGCTTACCATAATAGTACCACATTGGGCCTGGGTTTTTTCAGCTAAGAAAAAACTGAAAAGGATTAATAATAGGATTATTTTCTTCATGCTTCTTTATATGTTTTATTCTATTCTATAATTAATTTTAATCTTGAATATGTTTCTTTATTTTTAATAATCACCAAGTACGAACCAGGTTTTACGTTTGCAATATTAAGCGAATATTGGTTGTTGTTGCTTGTTACATTTTCTTCCAAAACAATTCTTCCCAACATGTCTACCAATTGCACTTGCGCACCTTTCAGGCTGTTGTTATTGCTAATGGTAAGGGTTTCAGAAGCTGGGTTCGGATAAACGCTAAAGCTATTGCCTTGCAATTGGTTCAAACCGTTGGTTCCAACTGTAACAGACAAAATACTTGAGTCACTGCATCCACCCACATTGCTTACCTGTAAATTTACTTTACCATTGGTAGCCGTAGCACCCCAACTTACTTGAATAATATTGGTTCCTTGTCCGCTTGCCAATAAACCACCTGTAACATTCCAGTTGTAAGTAACACCTGTTTGTTGTCCAGCAATATAAGTTGACAAAGCAAGTGTAGCCACCGAGGTAGGACCATTGATAGCACCCGCTACCACAGGCTGACCAATATTTTGCAGGGTGTCGTATTGTTGTAGGGTAGTGCCAGAATTATCCTTAGCTTTTACCAAATAAACACCAGCGCTTAAACCGGCAAAAACATTGCTGGTTTGGAACGCTCCTGTGTTCAAAGCATATTGGTAAGGCATGGTTCCACCCACTGCATTAACGGTTATTTTACCAGCTCCAAAACAAGTAATATTTTCTTTGTTGGTACTCATGCTAAAAGGTAAAGAACCAGAGATGGTTACTTCTAAAGTATCGCTATCGTAACAGCCATTGATACCTAATTTTAAAATCACTTTACCCGTTCCAGCAGAAGCACCCCATTGCACCATTGCATTAGGTGTGCCATTGCCACTTAAGATAGTTCCATTAATGGCACTCCATACATAACTGGTACCATTGTGGTTGTTTACAGAATAAGCACCAGTATTACCTGTACCAACTACCAAAGGACCACTAATACCACCAATCACAACTGGCGCAGGATCAATCAAAGAATCGCTCATAGAAACAACACTGTTCAGCGCATCTTTTGCTTTTAATAAATAAGTTCCCGCACTGAGGTTACTAAAGGTATTGCTACTTTGGTAAGCACCATTGTTAATGCTGTATTGGTAAGGAGCAGTACCGCCCGAAACAGTTAAACCAATGCT
>CANFSD010000175.1 GCA_947449515.1 Bacteroidota bacterium | reverse complement strand
TACACATTGAAGAACTTTAAGCCTGCCCAAAAATAGGGCTGTTTTTCTTGTTGCAAAACCCATTTATCAAAATCATTTTTAGATCTTCCATAGGGATTCATGGGCTTCAAATTATCTAGGCCACTTTCAATATCATCGTAACCAAACTCACCTTCACCGTAGGTAGCAGCACTAGAGGCGTAAACCAAAGGAATGCCTTCTTCAACGCAATATTTAAACAAGGTTTTGCTAAAATCTAAATTTAATTCTTTGAAAATTGCCTCATCTTTTTCTGTGGTATCTGTGCGGGCTCCAATGTGAAATACAAATTGAACTTCATGGCTGTTTTTGGCCATCCATTCAAAAAAGGCACTGCGCGGAACTTTTTCTTGGTAGGTCTTTCCAAGCAAGTTTTTCTCCCTGCCCGAAACGGCGCCAAAATCATCTACTAAAATAAGGTCGTTAAAATTATCGGCATTCAGCCGGGCTACCAAACAACTGCCAATAAAACCCTCTGCTCCCGTTACAATTATCATAGCTTATCAATAAACAACGAAAGTAAGGAGATTTTATTAGCTTGGCAAGAAGCCTAAGTAAGCTTATTCGCCGAAATACTCAACGAAATTGTTTTCTGTTTCAATTAGCTTAATGCTATGCAGTTGGCCATTTTCAATTTGAGGAGCCAAAATATCCCAAACACTTACCACAATATTTTCAATAGAAGGCATCATTCCTTTTAAGAAAGGCACATCTTCATTTAAATTTTTATGGTCTAATTGCTCTGTTACAGAGTCTTTAATAACCTGCTTCAGTTTCTTCAAATCCATTACCATCCCAGTATCAGGGTTGGCAATTCCTTTGATGGTTACAAATAATTCAAAATTGTGACCATGGTAATATTTGTTTGAACATTTCCCAAAAAAGGCTTCATTCTCCTCCACCGACCATTTATTGTTGTACAATTTATGTGCAGCATTGAAGCGTTCCCTGCGGGTGATGTATACTATTTTCTGTTTTTCAGCCATGTAGCGCATTAAAAAATCGCCCGCAAATATAGGCATTATTGCCTTTTTACAACAATTAGTTTTATTCGGTTCGAACCAAACTTTACAAAGTATTCAGGAAATTAAGCACCCAAGCATAGGGAATTTATTCTTCAGTTGGGTTGGTTTGTAAATAGATGATGCGGTTTTCAACCAGTGGTTTGGCTTTGTTTTGTTGCTCATGCTTAATAGCCATTTCCAAGGCCACATTTAAATCGTAGCCCAAAATCAAAATAAAAGTATTGATATAAATGAGCATCATAATTACAATAAGCACACCAATAGAGCCATAAACCTTGTTGTATGAATTAAAATGGTTAACATATTGAGAAAAAATATAGGTGGTTAACAAAATAACCACTGTGCTAAAAACGGCGCCAGTACTCATAAAATAGCGCTTCTTTTGCTTGGCTGGGGCATAATAGTAAATGGCCCCAACAATGCCTAAAACAATAAAGCCCACCACCAAAATATTAAAGCCTGCAATAAGTGTTGGAATGGTGGCACTCGGAAAATATTTAACCTTCTCGAGGTATGAAATTAAAATAGTTCCGGTGGTTACCATTAATACGGATACCAAAATCAACACAATGCTAAAAAAAGCCAAGCCAATTGCCACCAAACGCTGTTTCCAAAAAGGACGTGTTTCAGAAATTTGGCTATACTTATTTAATAGGCTCATGAGCGAGTGAAACCCATTGGTTGAAAAATACAAGGCAGATACAAAACCCAAGGACAATAAGCCTCCACGTTGGTTTTTAAGAATATCGTCTAAAGTCTCCCTAATGGTTTCATAAACATTGGGTGGAATGGCTTCTGCAATAAAAAACAAAATCTCGTCGGGCGTATATTTTAAGGGCAAATAGGCAATGAGTGTAAAGAAAAAAATTACCGTGGGAAACAGGGCCAAAAAGAAAGTGAATGAAAGTGCAGAGGCTCTCAAATTGATTTCGCTCTTACCAATATTGCGGACAAAAAATTCTAATACGGCATAAACCGAAACATCCTTATGGCCGGGCATGCTCATTTTGGCCGTCTTTTTAAACAGCCATTTAAGCGGACGCATTACAAATTTATTTTTACCATTTATGCCCATGCAACAAATTTACAGTTATACTAAGAATTAAAATAAGGGAATAATGTTTCGGTTAAAATAGCCGGACTTTTGCATGGGCGTTGGGTTTTCATATCAATATTTACCAATGTAACCTCGCCTTGGTTCAGCAATACACCCGCTTCATTAAAAACCTCATGGTAAAAATGTAAACGCAAGCCAGGCATTTCTCGTATTTCTGTTTTAATGTTCAATAAATCGTCGTAACGGGCTGGCTTTAGGTATTTACATTGAAGATTCAAAACAGGCATCATAATTCCATTGTCTTCAAACATTTTATAGCTTAAGCCCATTTGGCGCAAAGATTCTACCCTTGCTACTTCATAATAAGCTGCGTAATTTCCATAATACACGTAACCCATTTGATCGGTTTCGGCATATCTCACGCGGATGGTGGTTTCAGATTTAAACATATTTTATTTTAGGGCCATAGCGGCAATGCTCGAACCAATACTTAAGCTAGAGGTTGCGGCAGGTGAAGGGGCATTAAGGATATGAATGGCATGTTGCTCTTCAATAATTTTGAAATCATCTAACAATCCACCAAATTTATCACAAGCCTGTGCCCTAACGCCGGCTTCGGCAGGAATTAAATCGTCTTCTTGTATACTAGGAATTAGTTTTTGAAGTGCTTTGGTAAAGGCTGTCTTAGAAAATGAACGGTAAAACTCTCCTAAACCAGTCTTCCAATATTTGCCCATAACCTTTCTAAATCCAGGCCAGGCAAGTGATTCAAACATTTCTTGCAAATCTATATCAGACATGGTATAACCTTCACGTTTAAAGGCAAATACTGCGTTTGGACCCGCTTCAACACCTCCGTCGATCATACGTGTGAAATGCACACCCAAGAAAGGGAAATTAGGATCGGGAACTGGGTATATTAAATGATTAACCAAATTACGCTTTTCTGGTTTAAGCATATAATACTCCCCTCTAAAGGGAATAATGCGCGTATCAATTGATTTTTGGGTAAATGCAGCCACTTTATCTGAATACAAGCCTGCACAATTGATATACATATTGGTTTCAAAAATCCTTTGGGCGGTTATTATGCTTGCCTTTTCAATACTCATTTGAATATTTTCAACCTTATGTCCCGTGTAAATTTCACCACCCATTTCCTGCACCAATTCAGCTAATTTTTCGCAAACTGCGGTATAATCTATAATACCCGTATAAGGAACTTTCATGCCTTTTACCACACTCAAGTTTGGTTCAATGGCCAAGGCTTCGTCATGACTCACCATGGCAATTTTATCTAAGCCATTTTCTAATCCACGTTGGTAGAGTTTTTCCAATTCGGGTATTTCTGCTTCAGAGGTTGCTACAACCAGTTTACCACATAATTCGTATGGAATTTGGTAGGTATCACAAAATTCTAACAACATTTGATAGCCTTGAATACAATTTTTAGCCTTGAGACTACCTGGTTTATAATAAAGTCCGCTATGAATTACACCACTGTTATGGCCTGTTTGATGGGCAGCTACGGCGTTTTCCTTTTCAAGAATTGCGAGTTTTAAGCCTGGTTTGGTTTTGAGCATTTGGTAAGCGGTGGCCAAACCAACAAT
>CANFSD010000174.1 GCA_947449515.1 Bacteroidota bacterium | reverse complement strand
TACTGGGAATAAATAGCTGGAAATCTTTCTGTTATTGGCGTGCATGAACAATCTTATTTCTTTAAATCGGGGCGCAAGTTAACCACAAGGAAATAAATTTCAAAAGCTGTGTAAAAGAAATACAAGAAAAGATACACAACAGCAAATGATAACTGGCGCTCAGGTGAAAAAATTAAATATATAAATAGGGGGAAAATAGAAAACACAAAACGAATTCCAATGGCGCTGTATGTCCTGTAAATAAAGGTTTTATTATCTTTAGGCAGGGCCGAATTGGTGATTAAATAGGTAACAATTGTGATCAAATAAAAATAGACCAAAGCACCCCAAGCTAAGTTACTAACAACTATTTGTTGTTGAAAATTTTGAAAACTAGCCAACAATACCGCCAACACCAAAGTGAGGACCATAGAATATTGATAGAATTTATTGTTTTTCATGGGAGAATTTGCCTTAAAAACATTGGCAATCAGTCTAAAACGTTTCGGTTCGAACCAATTCTTTATTTTTAAGGTGCCGCAAAAGTAGACCTTTCCGAGCAATAATACTTTGGACTTTAATTATTTTTTTAGAAAATCTTTGACCGCCAGGTACAAAGCGGCAAAAACGGAGAAAATAACCCCTAAGAGGGTAAAAATTGGAAAGGTAAGGTGAAAATGTTGGTCGGCATATTTGCCGCCAAGGCTTCCCGCAACAATTACCAAAATCATTTGAATGGCTTGGTTGCTGTATTTGAGCAGTTGATTAACCTGCGGCTTTTTCGGCGAAGGATTCACTGATTACAGGGGCTTTAGTATCTAATGGTTTACCAAATTTATTGTTTTTAAAATCGCCTAAACCTGCAGCCATGCCTGTACTCATGGTACTCTTACCATTGAATTCTGCGCCAGCTTCTATTATTAATTTAGCACAAGAAATATCGCCACTAATTTTTGCCGATGCTTTGATGGTAAGTAACTCACTTACTGTTATATTGCCTTTTACAACACCAGAAACATCGCAGTTGCCTGCTTTAATATTGCCTTCAATAACTGCGGTAGCACCCAAAACCAATTTGGCTTTTACCTCCATATTGCCTTTTAAACTACCATCCACGCGTAAATCACCTTCCGAAAACAAATCGCCGGTAATTTTTGTACCCGCATTGAGAATATTAATTTCCAATGGATTGAAAGTTGTATTTTTTGAAGGATTAAAAATGGCCATTTTCTTTGTTTTATCGGGTTGTTTTCAGCAAATTTATCTCTAAGAAGCTAAAGTGCGCTTATATTTAAACAGAACACCCTAACACTTTTACAAATATATCATTTTTTTAAAAATATGGCTATTCCCACACAAACGCTTCGCTTTTAAGCTTTTAGGTCTTTCTTGTAAACGCTTTCCATTGGTTTTGGTTCGAACCGACTGAAACCAGCAGCTGGAATAATATACAAACTTGTAGGTTTACCGGGAGCAATGGTAGAATCTTGAAGGCCATTTCCACCTTTCATAATATTAATAATGTTGTTGTAATACAATTCCTTGGCCCTTAATGTTTGTTCTAGTGAATCTGTTTTATACAATAATTGCTGAAGGTTTCGTTTGGTTTTGGTATCGGTATATCCGGGCACAAACTCACGCAGGGAGGTATAAAAAATTAAGGTAATAATGATGGCAGTTAAAAGTACAATTGCAGAACTAAAGGCAACAAATACATTCATTGGCGTAAGTTTGATGGAAAATTTTTCCTCAAAAGAGGCATCATTGATTAATACCAATCTGTATTTATAACTTAACTTATGAATTAATTTTTTCCTTGGCTGCTCCATTGTATAGACGAATTAAAAAAGTTTTGGTTAAAATTGTACGATTCTAAATTCAAAGATAGCAAAAAACAAACGCTCCATTGTATAAGAACAAGAACATCTTCTACCTATTACTCTTCACCACCATTTGGTTAAGCGCATGTAATCCCACCAAAGACAAGTGGATCAATAGGAAATTCCATACCCTCACGGGGCATTTTAACGTATATTTTAACGGAGAACAAAAATTATTAGATGCCGTAAAGCAAATTGAAAATTCAAACGTCAATAATTTTGGACAAATTTTGGACGTATTTCCAATGGGAAATGCTGAGGCCGCAAAAGCAAGCGGAAATTTATTAGACGAAGCTATCAAGAAATTTTCTAAAACCATTCAACTGCATACCATTGGCGCCTATACAGATGATGCCTATTTTTCTATTGCCAAATGCCGGTATTACAAACAAGATTATTTTGCTTCTATTGAAACCTTTCAATACATGATTGGCACCTACAAAGATGGTCCCTATACCGATGCAAGCACCTGTTGGATTGCCCGAAATTATATGGGCATGAATAAGATTGGTGAATCAGAAGCGCTCATTGGTTTATTGCTTGCAAAAAAGAGTTTTAGAAAAGAAGACATTACCTTTATTTATGCTACCGCTGCAGATATCAATATTCGTTTGGATAAATACACTGCTGCCATAGATAATTTAAATATGGCGCTAAAGGGAACGCCAAATAAGGAGCAAAAAATTAGGTACCATTATATTCTTGGTCAGCTTTGCTTATTGGCCAATAGAAAACCGGAAGCCAGTTTCCATTTCAATAAAGTATTAACCTACACTCCCTCCTACGAGTTTGCCTTTAATGCCAATATTAGTCTTACGCATATTTTTGATTTAAACGACCCAAGGTCTATTGAAAAAGTAAAGCGCAATTTGCGCAGAATGGCCAAAGACGATAAAAATATAGATTACCTCGATCAAATATTTTTTGAATTGGGAAAGCTGGACATGGCTACCAAAAATGTGCAAGAAGCAACTAAGAACTTTAAAAAATCAGTTTCTCTTAGCACCAAAAACAGGGACCAAAAAGGCTTGAGCTATTATGAATTGGCCAAATTGTATTTTGACAACAAAGAGTTTAAAAATGCACAGGCCTATTACGATAGCACTGTTATGTTCATGGATGCTAAAAATAAATCGTTTAACCAAATTAAGGAAACCAAATTGGTGCTTTCTGATTTGATTAATAATTTGAATGTTTATGAAACAGAAGACTCTTTGCAAAAGCTAACTTTATTAAGCAGTGATGAATTAGATAGAAAAGTAAGTTCTTGGATGGCTGAAGAAAAGAAACGCCAAGAATTGGCCGCAAAAGAAGCCAAGAAAAAAGCTAAAATAAATGCAAGTTTAGCCAATAACCAAAGTTTGGTTCAGCCCGCAGCACTTACCATTCCTGGCTCTGGCGATAACTCCTGGTATTTTTACAATCCTGCTTTGGTAAACGCGGGTGCCGCAGAATTCTTCTCCAATAAAAAATGGGGCCAACGCCTAAATGAAGATTATTGGCGTATTGCAGCCAAAGAAAAACCAAGAAGCGAACCAAGTGTTGATACAAGCAGCGCGGCAAATGCCAAAAAAGAAACGGCTCCGCAAGATGGCAAAGAAATTGCCAATGATGGCCCACAAAAATCTTTAACGGGAGATGCAGATAAAGACAAATGGATAAAAAATATTCCTTTTACCCCTGCTCAAAAAGAAAAATCAAATGCCAAGATTTTAGAATCTTTGCATAACTTAGGTGTTATTTATTACGACCGCCTCAAGAACCCGCAATCGTCTATTAAATATTTTGATTTATTGCAACACAAATTCCCTGTAAGCGAATATGAGCCGCAAGCATTCTACTACTTGTACAAAGCCAATACGGATTTAAAGAACCAGAAAATTGGAGAGGAAAAC
>CANFSD010000173.1 GCA_947449515.1 Bacteroidota bacterium | reverse complement strand
TGGATATGTTCACTTCTGTAATCCAAAGCTCTTTGGTAAATATTTGCTTGAATTTGCTCCAACAAATGAGGGATTTTATGCTCCAAATCTGCAGCACTCATTACCTGTTTTTCTTTGGTATCTCTTCTGGCCACTTCAACTGTGCCATTTTGTACATCTCTTGGACCAATTGCTATCCTAACTGGCACACCTTTTAACTCGTAATCGGCAAATTTGTATCCAGGGGTTAAATTATCTCTGTCGTCTAATTTTACTGATATACCTTGTTTTTTGAGTAATTGGAAGTACGCTGTAGCCTTTTCCATTACAATGGTTTTTTCTTCTTCTTTTCTAAAAATTGGTACAATCACTACTTGAATAGGAGCCAATCTTGGAGGTAAAACCAAACCTTCATCGTCGCTATGACTCATAATCAAAGCGCCCATTAAGCGCGTTGAAACACCCCAAGAGGTTGCCCAAACAAATTCTTGTTTGTTTTCTTTGGTTACGTATTTTACATCAAATGCTTTGGCAAAGTTTTGTCCTAAGAAATGGGAGGTGCCCATTTGTAGTGCTTTTCCATCTTGCATCAATCCTTCAATACAATAAGTATCAATGGCACCTGCAAAGCGTTCGTTGGCAGATTTTACACCTTTAATGACAGGAACAGCTAAAATATTTTCTGCGAAATCTGCATACACTTCTAACATTTGGAGTGTTTCTGCAACAGCCTCTTCTTGGGTAGCGTGGGCGGTATGACCTTCTTGCCATAAAAATTCAGTGGTTCTTAAAAACAATCGGGTACGCATTTCCCAACGCACAACATTTGCCCATTGGTTTAAAAGAATTGGCAAATCTCGGTAACTTTGAATCCAAGAGCGGTAAGTATTCCAAATAATGGTTTCGCTGGTAGGACGTACAATAAGTTCCTCCTCCAATTTAGCATCTGGATCTACAATTATTTCTTTTGTTTCTGGATCAACTTTTAACCTGTAATGGGTAACTACCGCGCATTCTTTGGCAAAGCCATCTACGTGACTGGCCTCCTTGGTGAAAAATGATTTTGGAATAAATAAGGGGAAATATGCGTTCTGGTGTCCTGTTTCCTTGAATCTTCTGTCTAATTCTGCTTGCATTTTTTCCCAAATGGCATAGCCATAAGGTTTAATTACCATGCAACCTTTTACGTCTGAATGCTCCGCTAAATCTGCACTCTTCACCAGATTATTATACCAGGCACTGTAATCTTCGCTTCTTTTTATTTTTTTAATTTCCATAATTCACTTTTGGAATAGTATTTGACTTTTACATTAATCTGGTAGCAAAAATACTTTTTAGTTGTTACTTTGTGTAAGGAATAAAAATCCATGATCATGAAAAATATAAAATTCATCTTTTATGCGCTGTTAATGTTGAGTTTAAGTGCATGTAGTGTTTTTAAAAGTGTTGGCATCAACCAAGTTGATGACGATGTGTATTGGTCAACCAAAGATGAGCCTAAAACAGGCCAATCCTACAAAGATGTTGAGTATTGGAACAAATCCAAGGGTCCTAACCCAAGTTTAAATGAAGGTGCTTACGCGCCAAATTATCAAAATACAGAACCGCAAACCCCTCCCAATCAAGAGGAAATTAGAGCCCAGGAAGCTTACCAAGCCTGGGTGCAAAAGCGTGGTTTTACAGCCGCTGCGCCAGATACTAACGTACAGTCCAATTTATTAATTGCAGAAAAGTCAGACAACCGCGATGAGCGTCGTTTGGGTTCGGACCGTAACTATTATTACGATGACCCCTATTATAATGTTTTGAGCACCAATTGGTCTTGGACGAGTTTTTATTCACCCATCATTGTGCGTCCTGGATTTTATAATTGGGCACCAGGTTGGAATGTAGGATTAACATGGAACAACCGATCAGGTTTTAATTGGGGATTGGGATACAATATGGGTTTTGGTGGATTTAATATGGGTTATGGTTACAATTCATGGGGCTACAATTCTTATGGTTATGATCCTTTTTATTATGGGTATAGTCCTTATGGATACAATCCTTACGGTTATTACGGCTATTCTCCTTATATGTATAACCCTTATGGCTATTATGGTTACAATAGATATGGTTATGGATATGGATATGGATATGGCTATGGATACGGCTACGGCTACGGACATGGTTGCGGAGGATACCACCATGGAAATGGTTCAAATGATGTGGTAACCAACAGACCCTTAATGCAGCCAAGAAACTCAATGGGTTCTTCTACACCTGCGGCTGGTAGCAGACCAGGAGCATATCCAAGTGGTTTATCAAATCGTCCGGGTAGCAATGGGGTGGTAGACAATGCCAGTGCAGGTGGCGCTCAACCCGCCTATGTTCGTCCTGCAAACGGCACCCAACCGGGCGTTTATGTGCCTTCACGACCAAGTGCTGCCAATGTTGGAACTACTACTCGTCCGGGTGGAGAATTACAATATGATAACAATGGTCGTCCAGTTTATGTGTCGCCAAACAATACACCAAGCAATCGTCCGGGCGCAAGTGCTCCTGGAGAAGCGGGTTATTCCAATAGACCTGGTGGCGAATTAAATACTGGTGCAAATGGTCGTCCGGTTTATGTTCCTGCGCGTCCGAGGGAAAATTACAATAATACCAATAATGGTGGCGACAATAATTACAGGCCTAATAATGGAGGTTCATATAGCAATGAAACACCTGCACGCGTGCCTCAATACAATGCGCCAAGCAATAATAGGCCAAGCAACGGAGATGCACGTCCGAGTTACAGTGCCCCAAGTTACAGTGCCCCAGCTTATTCTCAACCTAGCCAAAGCAGGCCAAGTTACAGTGCGCCAGCTCCTCGTCCTTCAGGTGGTGGCGGTTCGGTTGGCAGTGGCGGCGGTAATCCTGGTGGAGGATTTAGACCTAGGTAGTTTTATTTTTTAATAAGAAATTTTATGAAAAGGAAAATAGCAATTATACTTTCTATTTGTGGCCTCTCTGCGGCGGCACAAAACCAAAATGATATTTTTAGGTTCAGTAACCAAAACATAGTTGGTTCGGTTCGAACACTAGGCCTTGCGGGTGCTTGGGGTGCTGCTGGTGCCGATTTAAGCGCGGCTTCTAATAACCCAGCAGGATTGGCCTTGTACCGTCGTAATGAAATGATGGGTTCTATTGCTGTTACGGCCAATAACAGCAAAACCAATTACAATGGTGGCTTAATGAGTGATGGAAGAACCCAATTTAATATTCCTAATTTGGGCGTGGTTTATTCAATAGACAATCGTTCTATGGCTGGAACCAAAACAACTGGAGTTACAAGTGGTTCTTTTGCCTTTGGTATGAATAGAATTAACGATTACCAAATGAACACGCAATTTGCGGGTACAGCTAAAAACACCACTGTAGGTAATTATTTAGCCGCTCAAGCTAATGGCTATGATAGCGGTGGTTTTTTTAATAGCAAAAATGATAATTACTTACATGCTTTGGCATGGCGTGTTAGTTTAATTGATAACAATGGTGCTTCTAATAAATATGCTTCTATTTTGGATCGCATGGGCGATACCAATTACGCTGTAAACCATTTTCAGCAAATTCAAACAAGAGGCAGAATGAATGAATGGTATGCTGGTGGCGGTTTAAACGTTGGAAATGTATTGTATTTGGGAGCTACTTTGGTTATTCAACATACAGAATACAGCAGTGAAAATACCTTTTCCGAAAAAGTTCTTAGCAGCAGTGTGTTAAACAATCCATATAGAAATTGCAGGATTACTCA
>CANFSD010000172.1 GCA_947449515.1 Bacteroidota bacterium | reverse complement strand
CCAAATACTTTCAACTATTTTTTGTCGAGTGCCTATGTAACGGGTTCAATAAACAAATACATGGATTTGCAGTTTGGGCATTTTCGTAATTTTATGGGTGATGGGTATCGCACTTTTATTTTGGGTGATATGCAGCCAGAATATTTAACCATGAGGCTTAATACCAGGATTTGGCGCTTAAATTATACCAATATTTGGAGTGAGTTGCGCGATCCAATTGGAGGTGTTTATAATACACAACCCCGCCATTATATGGCCACGCATCATTTAAGTTTAAACTTAGGTAAGAATTTTAACCTGGGTATGTTTGAAACCATTTTGTTTCAAAGAGGAGATTCATTGGGTAGGGGAGCATTTGATTTAAATTACCTGAACCCTATTGTGTTTTATAAATCTATTGAAAATGGCTTAAACAGTACCGATAAAGCGATTATTGGGATCAATTATAAATACAATTTCTTGCGTCATTTTTCATTGTATGGCCAAGCTGTTATTTCTGAGTTTGTATTAAAAGAATTGTTGGATAGAAAAGGTTGGTGGGGGAATAAATTTGCCATTCAAACAGGCTTAAAATACATAGACGTTGCAGGGGTAAAGAACCTTGATATGCAAGGCGAGATAAATATTTGCAGGCCTTATATGTATACCAGTTTTAACAGTGCGCAAAGCTTTAGTAATTTTGGACAATACATGGGTCATCCTTTGGGTGCCAATTTTTATGAGGGAGTTGGTATTATTAGATACCAACCAATTAACCGATTAAATTTAACAGCAAAATTAATTTGCGCTTTGTATGGCAATGATACCAACAGTACTAATTTTGGCAAGGATGTTCGATTGAGTTATATCTCTAGGAGTAATGGCGATTATGGCAATTATATTGGACAAGGAATTGAAACCAAATTAATCATGGCCGATTTAACTGCAACCTATATGCCAATGCACAATTTGTTTTTTGATGTTAAATTGGGTTATAGGGAAACATTTTCTGCCTTACCGCAATTTGCCCAAAGAACCATGTACTTTACTGCAGGTATTCGTTGGAATATTGTAACAAGGAATTATGATTTTTAAAGATGTACTAATTGTTTTAAGGAAAATAAAATTGCGTAATGTTTGATATGGGTTTTCTTGAATCTCTTGTAAATGGCGCCTCAGATGCCATCTTGGTTGCAAGTCCTGCTACCGGCAAAATAGTATATGCAAATCCTGCAGCATATTTCTTGTTTGAATGTGATACCAATTATTTAATTGGAAAGCATCAATCTGAATTGCATCCACCAGAGGATATGGAGTTTATTGGTAAAAAGTTTCAAGAATTTGTAGTTACGGATAATTATTTAGAAACAAGGGCTAATATTTTAACGCAAAACCAGAAAAAAAAATCAGTATTAATTTCCAGCGCCAATTTGTTTGAAAATGAAGGTGAGAAATATGCTGCAGCTTATTTTAAAGACCTAACTCATTTAGATAGATTAAGGGAAATTGCCTACGAACAATCACATGTAATCAGATCACCATTATCAAATATTCTGGGTATTACCAATTTGTTATTAGAGGAAAGTAAACCAGAAGATAAAAACCAAGAACTATTGCAAACCTTAAAAGTTGAGGTGTTAAAGTTTGATGAAGCTATCAGAAGAATAAGTGATAAGACCATTATTTAATGGTTCTAAAAGTTAGGTTTATCCTTGGTTCAATATTTTTCTTTGATTTAGGAACTTGGTGCTGCCAATAATGTTGGGTTTGGCCACTCATCAAAAGCAATGAGCCATTTGTTAAAGGAATATTTATTTTAGCTAAATCGCTTCTAAATTTATGCCTCATATGAAAGTTGCGCGTTTGGCCAAAGCTTAAAGAGGCTATGCAAGGGTTTTGACCGAGCTCTTTTTCATCGTCGGCATGCCAACCCATACTATCTTCACCCGTTCTGTAATAGTTCAGCAAAACGCTTGTAAATGGCGCTTGGCAAATTTCCTCTATGCGCAATTTAATCATTAATAGTTCTTCTGTCCAGGCTTTTGCTTCCCATATTAGGCCAGAATAGGTATAGTTTTTTTTTGCATCTCCATAATAGGCTGTTAGCCTGGGTTGCGCAATCATTTTGCCAAACAGCTTTATTTGTTTTTGCTCCCACTCAATGGTTGATGCCAATTGATTAAATAAAAAATTAGCCTCTTTTATAGAAAAAAAGTTTTCATACAAACATACCTGCGCATCAGGTAAATCGAGGTTTTTTAGTTTTACCTTTGCATTGGTGCCAATTCCATTGTTGCCAAATAAATCCATTGTGGTGCAATTTAATTAGCGTTTTGCAATTTTATTACCTGTACTTCTTTGCCTGCTGCACTTAAAGCGATTGATGGTGCTTTCTCTAAGAATACTGTGTTTGGTTTTGCGCGACTTCATTCTCTTACGCCACATTCTAAAACTGGAAGGCAAAGAATTCTTTCGCATAAATTCAATTACGTCTTTTTCTTTTAGGCCAAATTGAAATTCAATGGCCTCAAAAGGCGTTCTGTCTTCCCAAGCCATTTGTATAATGCGGTCTATGTCTTCCTCATTAATATTATTTGTATCTAACAAATAGTTTTTAAGTAAGGTTGGTGGATTTTTAAGTTTAGCTATATTTTGTTTCAACATGATTTTTCTGGTTTCTACATTTATCACTGCAGTATTTTACTTCGATCCAATTTTTCTCCCATTTCTTTCGCCAAGAAAAAGGCCTTGAGCAAACAATACAAATTTTGCTAGGTAGGTTTTCCTTTTTTATATTCTTCATTTTAGGTATTTACATAACATAAATATTAGCCATTAGTTTGCCTATGTTTTGTCATATTAATGCGTATGCCCTGAGTTGCAAAATAGCTTATTTGCAAATCTTGTAAATGTTTTAGTTGTTGAAAACCAATTAGTTGTATAGAAAGTTGCATTTTTACACAAATTTTAAAACATAACATTAGGGCTAATGTTCTTGTAGGATGGAATCCAAAAACCAATGACTTGGGGGAGTAACCGAAAATCCAAAAGAGTAGGGCAAACAATTAAAATTTTAAAATGGAACATTTAAAAATTGCAAGTGATAATTACGTGGCGTTCACGTTTTTTATCGGCACAATGGCCATGATGGCTGCTTCAGTATTTTTCTTTTTTGAATTGGGTAACACCTCTCAAAAATGGAGAACATCAGTTTTAGTTTCTGGATTAATTACTTTCATTGCAGCAGTACATTACTACTACATGAGAGGTTACAATTTAGAAACAGGAGATTCACCTACTTTCTTCCGTTATGTTGATTGGATCCTTACAGTTCCATTGATGTGCGTAGAATTTTATTTAATTACCAAAAAGGCTGGTGCTAAAGTTGGCTTGTTATGGAAATTAATTTTCGCTTCACTTGTAATGTTGGTTACTGGTTACATTGGCGAAACCATTGATCGCACAAACAGCGTATTATGGGGTGTAATTTCTGGTGCAGCTTATTTCTACATTGCTTACCTTATCTGGTTTGGCGAAGTTGCTAATTTGTCTCAAACAGCTGGTCCTCAAGTTGCAAAAGCAACAAGAACATTGGCTTGGTTTGTTTTGGTAGGTTGGGCTATTTATCCATTAGGATACATTTTAGGAACACCAGGTGGATTATTTGGTATCACTTTGGTGAGCGATCCTGCTGCTGCTTCTCATGCAATGGATATTGTTTACAATATTGCAGATGCTATCAATAAAATTGGATTTGGTTTAGTTATCTATGCCTTGAGCAGAAACGAAGACTAATTCTT
>CANFSD010000171.1 GCA_947449515.1 Bacteroidota bacterium | reverse complement strand
TTGCACCATAGCTTTGATATACAATTCTCCTTTTCCCTCTTGGGAGTAGCAATTGGTTAAGTCTGGACCAAGGTAACCTCCAAGGTTATAAATTTGATGACAGCTTTGACAATTGTATTTTTGAAATACTAATTTTCCTTCTGCCGCATTTGTCATTTCCTCATTGGTGAGCTTATCCATAGAACTTGGTGGGTTCAAATAAATGCTAAATGAATAGCTTAAAAATCCAGTACAAATGAGGGCGAAGAAATAAATTGGTTTGAACTGCATTGCTCCTATTTTTTATTTTTTAGTAATTCTAATTCGCACATCAACGGCCTTTATATTGCTAGGACTTGCCTTAAAAGGGTTGATATCTAATTCACTAATTTCAGGGGCTAAATTCACCAAGGAAGAAATTCTAACAATGGCATCTACATATTTTTCAATATTTACGCCAGGTCTGTTTCTATATCCTGCTAGTATTGGATATCCTTTTAATCCATTTACCATAGCCGTTGCTTCTTCTTTGTTTAAAGGCGCCAATCCAAATGAAATATCTTTTAATACTTCTACATGGATGCCCCCTAGTCCGCATAGAATAAGGTGGCCAAAATCTGCTTCACGACTGGCACCAATAAATAATTCTTCGCCCTCTACCATTTCTTGAATAAGCACCCCTTTGGCTTCGTCAATTTTAAGCATGCGTATGTATTCTGCTTCTAGTTTTTCCCAAGAATTGATATGTAAGCAAACCCCATTGACCTCTGTTTTATGAATTGGCCCAATTACCTTCATGGCAAGTGGGAAAGCCATTTTTTCTTTCGCAATCAATAATTCTTCTAGGTTTATGCAAACAGCTTCGGCAGCCATATCTATTCCTGCTGCCAATGCTAATTCTCTGGCTGTTTCAGGTGGTAGGTACCCATCTGAGGCTTGGTTAATAATCGCCCTAATTTTAGCATCTTCCATGACCGACAATTTATTGAGCTCGTATTGTGGAGATGGACAATTGAATACGTGGGGGAGGGCAGTGCCAAGTACTACTTCATCTGGGAAGTTTATATTTCCCTTAGAGAGAAATAGGGTGATTTCATCTTTTGCGTTTACAAGTGATGGAAGCACTGGATAGATAGGTTTAATGCAGCTTTGCATTTTATTATCTAATACTTGGTAAACTTGTTTTACATTAAATAAACCAGGACTGCCAAACACCACAATGATTCCATCAATATTGTCTTGTTTTTCGCAGAAGTCGAGAATTAATCCCAGTTGTTCTGCGTTTCCTGTTGCTAAGAAATCAATTGGATTGCTAATGGTTGAGCCCGGATTTAGTTTGGTTAAAAGTTGCTTTGCCTCTTCGTTGTTAATTTCTGGCACCTGCAAACCCTGCGCAGACAAAGCATCTGTAAGCATTACGGCCGAACCACCCGCATGCGTTACAATGGCAATGTTTTTACCTTTGAGTTCTTTGGTTTGAAAGATACATGCTACAGAAATAAGTTCGGCTCTGCCGCTGCAATAAACAATACCTGCTTTTCTAAATAGGGCTCTAATTACTGTATCTGAACTTGCCAAGGCACCTGTATGTGAGGAAGCTGCTCTGCTGCCAGCTTCTGAGTGGCCAGATTTAATAGCGGCAATTTTACATCCCTTTTGAATGAGGGAGCTTGCATGTTTTAGAAATTTGAAAGGATTGCGAATGCTTTCCAAGTAAAGTAATTTTACTTTAGCACTCTTTCCTTCAACATAATTTTTATCGAGATACTCTAGGAGCTCTTCTATGCCAGTTTGCGAGGCATTTCCTATAGAGTATACATTTGAGAATTTTAATCCAGTAGACAAGGCCGCTTCCATGATAAATACCGCAGTAGCTCCCGAGCTTGAAATGAGTTCGCAGCCATCTGCGTGGTATTCTGGAATGGGACTGGTAAATACACCCTTATAATGTTGGTTGATTACACCTACACAATTAGGGCCAATTAAGCAGGCATTTGCTTGTTCAATAAGTTCAATTAATTTTTTCTCGAGCGCTTTGCCTTTTTCGCCTGCTTCACCAAAACCAGCAGAGAAAATAATAAATGCTTTGGCTCCTTTTTCAATCAATTCTTCAACAGCTATTAAACAAGATTCAGCTGGTATAGAAAGAATAGCAAGGTCGATGGCAGGAAGTTCTGCCACCGATCTTACTATTTGCACACCTGTAATGCTTGCTCCTTTCTGGTTAACGCCAAAGAGCTGCCCTTTGTAAGCACCTTCAATAAGGTTGGCAATTACTTTGCCTCCTGGTTTGCTGGTATCTTCTGAGGCGCCAATAACGGCAATACTTTCAGGTGAGATGAGTTGTTTGTTGATCATAATTTTTCGAACCTAGCCTGGAAGAAACGCAGGTATTGTGGTTCGTAAACCATTTTCATTCCTGTTATTTTTTTTCTTCTTTCATACACCATAGCCGTTGATTCTGCAATCACATCCATGTGTGCTTGTGTGTATACTCTTCTTGGAATAGTGAAACGAACCAATTCTAATTTAGGGTAATAATTTTGGCCGTTTGATTTTCTTCCAGCGCTAACAATACCGCGTTCCATGGTTCTCACACCAGATTCAACATAGATTTCGGCAGCTAAGGTTTGTGCTGGAAATTCATCTTGACTTAAATGAGGTAGAAACTCTTTTGCATCTACAAAGATGCCATGGCCACCAATTGGTTTAACAATAGGAATACCATATTCAATCATTTTGTTTCCTAAATATTCAACTTGGCCAACACGTGCTTTTTGGTGGTAATCGTCAACACTTTCTCTGATACCAATGGCAATGGCTTCCATGTCTCTACCCGCAAGTCCACCATAGGTAGGCATACCTTCATAAACCACTACTAAGTTTCTTGCTTTTTCGTAGGTGTCTATTTCGTTGGTAGCTAAGAATCCGCCAATGTTTACCAATGCATCTTTTTTTGCACTCATGGTAGCGCCATCTGTATATGAACAAATTTCTTTTACAATTTCAGCAATTGTTTTTTTGTCGTAGCCTTTTTCGCGCTGCTGAATAAAGTAGGCATTTTCAGCCACACGGGTCATGTCGTGTATTATCCGAATTTTATGTTTTTTACAATAAGCACGTAGTTCTTTTAAGTTTGCCATGCTTATTGGCTGACCACCCGCAAGGTTTACATTGGTAGCAATACTTACATAAGGAATTTTTTCGGCACCATGTTTTTTTACAATGGCATCCAATTTCTTTAGGTCAACATTTCCCTTAAAAGGATGTTCATTTTTAGGATCATGTGCTTCATCTATAATGATGTCTTCAAATTTTCCACCTGCTAATTCTTGGTGAAGGCGTGTGGTGGTGAAATACATATTTCCGGGTACGATATCACCTTTTTTAATTAAAATTTTCGAGAGGATATTTTCTGCACCTCTGCCTTGGTGGGTTGGGATAACATATTTATAACCATAAATTTCTCTAACAGATTTTTCCATGTTAAAAAAACTATTGCTACCAGCATAAGCTTCATCGCCCATAAACATTCCACTCCATTGGCGATCGCTCATGGCATTGGTGCCACTATCTGTTAGTAAATCTATGTATACATCTTCCGATTTTAATAGAAAGGTATTGTAACCAGCTTCCTTAATTGCTTTTGCTCTTTGTTGTTTGGTAGTCATTTTTAGAAGTTCTACCATCTTCATTCTGTAGGGCTCTGCCCAAGAAACTTTTTTGTTGCTTTTCATTGCTTTATTTATTGAAACCTAAAATTTTTATTTACTTGGTTGAACCAAATATTGGTCGAGGTAAAGGTGAAGTGCCGTTTTCCAATGTGGCATAAAATTCAAGTCGTTTTTCTTCAGCACTTCATTTTCTAGAACACTGTATTTTGGTCGTGGAGTTTTGGCAGGAAAATCTGTGCTTTTAGCAGCTGTTAGAT
>CANFSD010000170.1 GCA_947449515.1 Bacteroidota bacterium | reverse complement strand
TTTGGGTGCCAAAATTTTCCCATGTTGTTTTGCTTATTTATTTTCTGTTTGAACCAACGCAAAAGCGCCGATATAGAATTATAATACCTGAAAAACTTTCTGCTATCGGTAATATCGCCAATGAGCAGAAATGCCCCTGGTTTGGCGTGTTGCAGCATATTGGCAATTACTTTTTTGCCTTCGGCATAAGTTTCAAAATATTGAAAAGAGAAGTACAAAATAGCTTTGTCAAATTGCTGTGGTAAATAAAAATCCAAGGCACTTGCGCAATGAAATTGAATGTGTGGAGGTGCCTCTTTTTTTGCCTTATCAATCAATGCCTGCGAAAAATCTATGCCATTAATTTCCTTGCAATAGGGGAGTAATAATTTACTCAAAGCACCATTGCCACAACAAACATCCAGTAAAACATCCGTGGGTTTCAAATCCAATTGCAAGGCAATTTTCTGGGCAATTTTTTTCAAAAGCACCTCGTCCATCTCCTGTCCATTCACAACTCTCCCCACCTGCCCCGCAGCCCCTTGCAATGTCCCTCGCTTATCCCAAAATTCTACCCAATTCATTTCTTTTGTCTATAGCCTCTGGCCTCTGGCTTCTTGCCTCTAGCCAAAATCCTTGATTTTTTCTAAAATAAATAAACAATATTTTGCGTCATCCAACCAGTAAATTGCATCCGCCGAAGCCTCAGCGCAGGCGGACCATCAAAAAAAAACTCGCCTCTCGCTTCTCGTCTCTCGCCTCTTTTTCCAACGCTACCCCGCATGATGATAAGGCTCACCCTTAATTATTGTAAACGCTCTGTACAATTGTTCTCCAAAAATAAGGGGTACCAATTGGTGCGAAAACGTAAATGCCGAAATAGACAATTGCGCATTGGCCCGCTCGTAAATTCTTTGGTCGAAACCGTAGGCCCCGCCAATAATAAATACAAGATGACTGGTTTGTTGTTGCAACTGTTCCAAATAGCTGGCAAATTTTTCACTGCTCAAACTTTTACCGCGTTCATCCAATAAAATCACAAAATCTGTTGCTTGTATTTTCTTCAACAAGGCATCAGCCTCCGCTTTTTTAATTTGCTCTGGGTCTTTACTCTTGCTATTTACCACCAACAATACATCCAAAAATTTCACATAATGCTGTAGGCGCTTCGCATATTCATCAAAGCCACTCTGTGCAAAATTCAGGTGTAATTTTCCTAGTCGTAGTAAACTAATTTTCATGCCTTGTTAAATAAAAATAGCTGCTGTATGCCTTTGTTTAAAGGCAATACAACAGCTATTCATGGGTCAACAAATTTATTCGTTGGTGGTATCTTTTTTCTTTCTTCCAGGTTTCTTTGGAGCGCCGCTATTGCCACTGCTAATTTTCAATTCACCTGTATTGGCTTCTTTGTCGTAGTCAATTTCAATGGTATCGCCTTCGCTCATTTCCATTTTCAATAACTCTTCTGCAATGGGGTCTTCCACAAATTTCTGAATGGTTCTGCCCAATGGCCTTGCACCCAAATCTGGATCAAACCCTTTGTCGGCTAAAAATTCTTTAGCAGCATCAGAGAACTTTACTTTGTAACCTAAGTCTTCAATGCGTTTTAATAATTTCTCTAGGTTCAAATCAAGAATTTTTCCAATAGATTCTCTGTCCAATGATGAGAATACAATCACGTCGTCAATTCTATTTAAAAACTCTGGAGAGAAAAAGCGTTTCAAGGCAGTTTCAATCACAATTTTATTGTTCTTGTCTGTATCTGCCGCTTTACTTGGTGTTGAGAAACCAACGCCTCCCGCAAAGTCTTTCAATTGTCTCGAACCTAAATTAGATGTCATGATAATGATGGTATTTCTAAAGTCTACCTTTCTTCCCATGCTATCTGTAATAAAGCCTTCATCCAATACTTGTAATAAGATATTAAATACATCTGGATGGGCTTTTTCAATTTCATCTAACAATACTACCGCATAAGGTTTTCTGCGAATCTTTTCAGTAAGCTGTCCGCCTTCTTCATAACCCACATATCCTGGAGGCGCTCCAACCAATCTGCTTACCGCAAATTTTTCCATGTACTCACTCATGTCAATACGTATCATTGCCTCTTCGGTATCAAATAAATATTTGGCAAGTATTTTTGCCATCTCTGTTTTTCCTACACCGGTCGGACCTAAAAACACAAAACTACCAATTGGTTTATTGGGGTTTTTTAAGCCAGCACGGGTTCTTTGAATGGCTTTGGTAAGCTTTTTAATGGCTTCATCTTGGCCAATTACCTTACCAGCTAACTCAGTGCCCATGTTCAATAAGCGCTGACCTTCTTTTTGTGCAATACGTTTTACCGGTACACCGGTCATCATGGCAATTACTTCGGCAACACTGTCTTCGGTAACATTGTAACGTTGGGTTTTGGTATCTTCTTCCCAACGCGCCTTTTCGGTTTCTAATTGTTCAAGGAGGTGTTTTTCACGGTCGCGTAATTTGGCCGCTTCTTCGTATTTCTGACTCTTAACTACCTTATTTTTTTCTACCTTAATATCCTCAATTTGTTTTTCCAATTCAAGGATATTGGCAGGCACATGAATATTGCTCAAATGCACACGTGCACCTGCTTCATCCAATACGTCAATGGCCTTGTCTGGCAAATGCCTATCGGTTAAATACCTGCTGCTCATTTTTACACAAGCTTCTATAGCCGCTGGCTCATAGTTCACACTGTGATGGGCTTCGTACTTGTCCTTAATATTGTTTAATATTTCAATACTTTCTTCGGCAGTGGCTGGTTCAACCATTACCATTTGAAACCTGCGCTCTAAAGCACCGTCTTTCTCAATGTATTGTCTGTATTCGTTTAAGGTAGTGGCACCAATTACTTGTATTTCGCCACGCGCCAAAGCTGGCTTAAACATATTAGAAGCATCCAATGAACCACTGGCACCACCTGCCCCAACAAGGGTATGAATCTCATCAATAAACAAGATAACATCAGGTGATTTTTCCAATTCGTTCATCACCGCTTTCATGCGCTCTTCAAATTGGCCGCGGTATTTGGTTCCTGCCACTAAACTGGCTAGGTCTAACATTACAATGCGTTTGTTAAACAACACACGCGAAACTTTTCTTTGAATAATGCGCAACGCCAAACCCTCGGCAATAGCGGTTTTACCTACGCCTGGTTCGCCAATTAAAATTGGATTGTTCTTTTTCCTACGCGATAATATTTGCGATACACGCTCAATTTCTTTTTCTCTGCCAACAATTGGATCTAATTTTCCTTCTTCTCCTGCTTTGGTTAAATCCCTTCCAAAATTGTCTAATACAGGTGTTTTAGATTTAATGTCTGGCTTACGTGGTTCTGGCTTACGCTCTTCTGGTGCACTGGCAAAAAAATCATCCTCCTCTGCAGGCATTTCATTTTTTACATCGCCTAAATTTCCTTCAACCGCAGCCTTAAAAATTTCGTAAGTAATTCCAAATTGTCCTAAAATCTGAGACGCCAAATTGTCTTCATCACGCAAAATTGACAGCAATAAATGCTCTGTGCCTATAATATCTGTCTTAAAAATCTTAGCCTCTAGGTAAGTAATTTTTAAAACTTTTTCCGCTTGTTTGGTCAGCGGAATATTAACAAAATTGGTATTATTGGTAGCAGAACTGCGGATATTATCCTCTATGGTTTTCTTAACCCTTAATTGGTCTACATCCAAGGCTTTCAGGGTCTTCAAGGCCTTTCCATCGCCCTCCCTAATTAAGCCAAGTAACAG
Organism: Bacteroidota bacterium; assembly: GCA_947449515.1. Taxonomy (GTDB): domain Bacteria; phylum Bacteroidota; class Bacteroidia; order UKL13-3; family UKL13-3; genus B1. The sequence continues at coordinate 196 of CANFSD010000170.1, read as the reverse complement.
GTGTTCTGTACCTATATAATCATGTCCTAAACGGATGGCTTCTTCTCTGCTATAAGAGATCACATCCTTTACCCTTGGTGAAAATTTTGCTTCCATAATTTTTAGATACTTCAATCAGTCAAAAACAGTTCCATTTTTTTCTTACCTGCAAAGTAATATTTGTTTCGCGGAAAAGCAAAAAGCGTCTTCTAGCTTG
>CANFSD010000169.1 GCA_947449515.1 Bacteroidota bacterium | reverse complement strand
TTAAGAAAACATTTGGGTCGAGACGCATCTCTTCGTTCATGGCTTCTCTTAGGGCTTCTCTGAATTGTATTACTCTCATGTAGATTTTTTATAGAACCGCAAAAATAACACCCTGAACCGATTATCAAAGTATCTATTGAAATTTGACTAAAATATTTAATTATTAAATTCTTCTAAACCTTACGCATTTGGCTTTTTTGGACCTTTTGGTTGAAGCGGACGGATTTCTAAGTTTACACTATGGAAATTTGGTGGCATTTCCATGGCTTGTACCATCATGAGGGCTATATCTTGGGGCATAAGCATATAATCATGGGGTTGAATGCCTGGGCTGTTTCTAAAGAAATCTGTTTTTGTTGAGCCAGGGTAAACGCAAGTAACCTTAATGCCATAATCCCTAACTTCTTTAAACAAAGATTCGCTTAAGCCTTTTACAGCCCACTTGGTAGAGCAATAGCCACTAACCTGTGGCATGCCCTCTAAGCCCGCAATAGATGAAATATTAAAAATATGGCCAATGCCCGATTGTTTCATTTGCGCCAATACTTGTTTGCAGCAGTAAAAAATACCATGTACATTGGTATTGTACATTTCATGCCACAAAGCCTCGTCCATTTCTTCTAAAAAGCCAAAATAACCTAATCCTGCATTGTTAACCAAAACATGTACTTCTGCAGTTATGGCATATACTTTTTCAAAAGCGGTTCGAACCGATTCGCTGTTTTGAACATCGCAAGAAATGAAATGGAAAGCGGGATGTGCATTTAACGCTTCGTTTTGGGTTCGGCCTAAACCAAATACTTGTGCGCCCTTGCTCAATAATAACTTAGAAAGTTCAAAGCCAATCCCTTTGCTAATGCCAGTTACAACAGCTGTTTTGTTTAATAGTTCCATCTTGTATACGTATGAATTAAGAAAGCCTGAGCCCATTGGTTCGAACCAACAAACTCAGGCTTTCTGTGATTAATGTTATTATTTAGTAACCGAAAATTTCTTCAAGGGTTAATACTTGTACTTTACCCAATTTTTCCATGTCGCTCATTTTTAATTTGTCTTTAGAACCCATAATAATATAGGTAAAAGGCTTATTGGTATAATAAGTTTTTTGGAAGTTTTCTAGGTCGGTATAAGTTAAGTTTGGAACGGCCTCATAGACATCTTTGTTAAGGTCTCTGTTTAAGCCTTGTTTTTGCGCAGCAGCATAGGCAAAAATGATATTGGCATCATTGGTTCTTTCGGTTTCAATGGCATTTAAAATGCTTGCTTTGGCAGACTCAAAAGCATTGTCTGTTCTAGGCATTTTGTTCAACAATTCATTCATTGCTGGAACGGCATCATTAAATTTATCTGCTTGGGTACCTACATAAGCAATAATGTAATAAGGATCTTTTGCTTTGCCAGGTGTATTGTAGCGTGAATAAGTTGAATACGCCAAGGCCTTAGATTCGCGGATAGTTTGGAAAACGATTGACGACATGCCACCACCAAAATATTCGTTGAATAATGTTACAATTGGTGCTCTGCTGGCATCAAATCCAACCATAGATCTGTTGATCCACATAATTTCTGCTTGCACCATTTTATAATCTACAAAATACACTTTGTTTTCTTCGGTTGCATTGCGCGTAAACTCAACAGGCGCAGGATAAGCCAAAGCTGTTTTCTTTAATTTATGTTCTTTGTTTAATACCTGTGTTAATTGGGCAATAGGCAATGGTCCAAAATACCAAATCTTGTGTTGGTAAGCTGTAAGTTTTTTCAAATAGCCTGTTAATTCAACCGCAGTTAAGGCCTTTAATTGCTCAGCACTTAATTCATGTTTAAATGGATTTTTTGCACCATACATGGCATAACTTTGAAGCGCTGCACGGAAAATTAATCCTTTGTTTTTCTTGTTGTCTTCACGACCTTTTAAAGTGCGCTCAATTAAAGTGTTTAAGGCAGTTTGATCAGGCTTAGCGTTTGCTAATAGGTGTTCAAATAATTTAACAGCAGGTACAAAGTTTTGGTTCAATCCTGTTAATGAAACATAAATTTGTTCGTTGGCAACATTCACACTAAAATCACAAGCCAATTTAAAAAACTCTTGACTAATTTGATCTGCAGTGTATTTATCTGTACCCAAGTATTGAAGCAAGTTAACAGCCATTGGTAATTTCAAATCATTGTATTTACCCATGTCTAAAACGTAATACAATTGAAACAATTCATTATCGGTATTTTGCACATATTGAATTGGTGCAAAACCACTTTTCCCAAAAGTAATTTCTTTGTTAAAGTCAATAAATTTAGGAGCAATTTTAGGAGAAGGTGTTTCTAAAATATGTTTTACAAAAGGAGATACATCATCTCTGTTTACATCAACCGGAGTAATTTCTGGTTTAACTATTTTGGTAATGCTTTTGTCTTCGCCAACTCTTTTGTAAATAATTACATAATTATTGGTGAAATAAGTTTTAGCAAAAGCAACCAATTCTGCTTTTGTAATTTTCTCCATTTCATCAATATCTGCCACGGCATCAACCCATGGTCTGTCTGTGGTAAAGGCATCTAACATAGCACTTGCTCTGCCATCATTGCTTTCTCTTTCTTCTATTTTGCTAACTTTTAAATTAGCAATAATTGCTTTCAAAGTGTTTTCGTCAAAATCACCAGCTTTTACTTTTTCAATTTGAGCCATCAAAAGATCTTTCACTTGTTCTAAGGTTTGGTCTTTTTTAGGTTTACCAACCAAGAAAGCAATGTCGTAATCTTTGTTTGTCCAAACACTAGATCCTGCGCTCAATACCGCTTGTTTTTTGGTTAGGTTTAAATCAATTAAACCCGCTTTAGAATTAGACAAAATCATGTCTACAATTTGTAGCATTTTGCTTTCTTTGGTACTTACCCCTGGCATGCGGAAACCAATCATGAGGTTCTCTGCATCTGGTCCGTAAATATTTACAACTTCTGGTGCATCTTGCGCCAATTCTGGTTTAAAACTAAAAGGAGGAACAGCTTTCCTTTGCATGTAAGAAAAACGTTTGTCAATTTCTTGGATAGCCAAATCTGGATCAAAGTCGCCAGATAAAACAATGGCCATGTTATTAGGAACGTAATAGGTATTAAAGTAGTTTCTAATTTTAACCAATGAAGGATTTTTTAAATGTTCAACCGTACCAATGGTAGTTTGTGTTCCGTAGGTATGTTGTTTGAAAAGTGAAGTCATCATGGCTTCAAATACTTTTCTCCCATCATTGTCTAATGAAATATTTTTCTCTTCATAAACAGCCTCTAATTCTGTATGAAATAAGCGTAATATGGGATTGCGGAAACGCTCTGCTTCAATTTCAAGCCATTTGTTTAGGTTGTTTTCAGGAATATCGTTTACATAAACGGTTTGCTCCAATGAAGTAAATGCATTGGTACCTTGTGCGCCAATTCCTTGCATTAATTTGTCATATTCATTGGCAATGGCAAATTTACTGGCCACACCACTTACCGAATCAATTAAATGATAGATGTTTTTGCGTTTAGCTTCATCTGTGGTTTTATTGTATTGCTCATACAAGGCATCAATTTTATCTAATTGTTCTTTTTCTTTTGCCCAATCTTTTGTGCCATATTTATCGGTACCTTTAAACAACATGTGCTCTAGGTAATGTGCTAAACCGGTATTGTCCGAAGGGTCGTTTTTACTTCCAGCTTTTGTGGCAATATAGGTTTGAATACGGGGTTGTTTTTTGTTTACAGCCATCATTACCGTAAGGCCATTGTTTAGAACATAGGTTCTAACTTTCATTGGGTCGTTGGTAACTACGGTATAAGTATATTTGCCATCTGGCGAATTCTTAACTTCAGTAGTGTGGGTATTGTTTTGAGCAAAGGTGCTCAAGCTCAAGGTTCCTAACAAAAATAAACTAAGTATCTTTTTCATGCTTTGGGTTTAAAGTTGGGCAAGTTAAACAATATCCTTAAAAAATATACTTTTGCAAGATGAGTTGCGGATATGTTTGC
>CANFSD010000168.1 GCA_947449515.1 Bacteroidota bacterium | reverse complement strand
GCACCTGCTTTCACAATCATACTTGTATAATTAAAGTAGATTTGCGTTCCTTGACCTGCAGTGGTTGTATTGTTAATTTGGGTTGGAATTGCAGAAGTGTAAAGTGTTACATTCTGAATACCCATACCGTAATTTGCATTATTGGTAGCCGTAATAGCCGTACAATAATTTGGCGCCGTATAACATTGGGATCGTGCTTCACTAAAAACAAGCAACATTAAAAATAGAAAAGCAAACATTTTTCCAAATGTTTTTCCGGTTTTTCTTGTGCGAGCAAGAAAACTTGGAACTCCCAAATTCATCTGTGATGAAGGGGCTTTTAGGGAATCTAGTTGTAGATTTTTTTCCATGGAAATTACTATTTATTTAAATTATTTTAATTTTAAATGGATAAAGAAAAATTTAAAAAATGTCGCACTTAGTGTCAGCATCTCGTAAATTTTACTTAATCTAATTTAAATGTTAAAAAATTATAATTCCAAGTAAAAAAAATGGGTGCCCTTCTTTTTCAAGAAAACGGCACCCATTATTAAGAAAAAATTAAGGATTAAGGATTATCCCAAAACTTGCTGTAAATCAAGTAATAAATCTGATATATCTTCAACTCCTACACTTAAACGAAGGAGGTTATCAACCACACCAGCCTTTTCTCTTTCCTCTTTTGGGATTGAAGCATGTGTCATGGTTGCAGGGTGATTGATTAAACTTTCTACTCCACCTAAACTTTCAGCCAATGTAAAAACTTTAAAAGAGCTGGCTATATCAAATGTTTTTTGCATGTCGGCATTTTTGAGAACAATAGAAATCATACCCCCAAAACCACGCATTTGTTGCTTGGCAATTTCATGGTTAGGATGATCTGTAAAACCGGGCCAGTATACCTTTTCAATCATAGGATGACCTTTTAAGAATTTGGCAACTGCTTCACCATTTTCGCAATGCGCTTTCATGCGCAAGTGCAATGTTTTTAAACCACGTAATACTAAAAAGCTGTCCATAGGACCAGGTGTAGCGCCGCACGAATTATGAATAAAAGCCAAACGCTCATGTAACTGATCACTATTGGTTAATAGCGCACCCATAATTACATCACTGTGTCCGCCTAAATATTTAGTTACACTGTGCATTACAATATCTGCACCCAAATCCAATGGATTTTGCAAATAAGGTGAAGCAAAAGTATTGTCAACTGCAAAGGTAATTTGATGCTTTTTAGCAATGGCAGCACAACCAACAATATCAATAATTTGCATGGTTGGGTTAGTTGGCGTTTCGACCCAAATTAATTTTGTATTTGCATTGATATAAGCATTAATATTTTCGGGATTGCTTAAATCAATAAAATGAAATTTAATGCCAAAATTTGCAAAAACTTTGGTGAACATGCGGTAGGTTCCACCATACAAATCATTTCCTGTGATTACTTCATCACCAGGAGCTAATAATTTAACAACGGCATCTGTAGCACCCATTCCACTGCTAAAACACAAACCATGCTTTGCATTTTCTAGTGAAGCCAAACATTTTTCCAAGGCACTACGCGTTGGATTTTTGCCACGCGCATAGGCATATCCTTGGGTTTTACCGGGACTTTCTTGCCAAAATGTACTGGTTTGGTAAATGGGTGTCATAACCGCACCAGTTGTTGGATCAGGCTCTTGCCCAGCATGGATGGCTTTAGTGCCAAATTTCATGTTATCGTAATTCATAGAATACTATTTGGATTAATGCAACAAACTTACATCCTGAAATGATAAAATTTCTGATAATAATTTGAATATTTAAATAAATTGCAGCGCCCACGAACAAGAGACCCAAATTAAGCGCATGTATGCCTACAAAATTTATCCAAAACATGAACAAAACGGAAGCTGGTTTTCACCTATTGGTGATTCTTAGTTTAGCCGACGGCAGCCTTCAAAAGGCTGAAAGCACCATTATTTTAGAATTCTTAGACGAACATTTCCGCGAGCCGATAGAGATAATAAAGGAACAGGCCTTTTTAAAGGCTTGCCCAAATGATGATATGCTGAATCATTTTACGGAAACCGCAGAAAGATTTTATGCTATTTCAAGTCCTGAAGAAAGAAATGAACTGATAGAATTTGCCATGAAAGTAGTGATGGCCGATAAGAAAATGGACAAGCAAGAGAACAGTTATATCAATGCTTTATTTGACAGTTGGGGTTTAGATTAATTACCTACCGCCCTTATTTAGCTTAACTTTTATTGCTTTCAATGCCTTTAAATCATTGGAAGTACATTTGCATTTCTCTGGACTCTCCGTGGTAAAATACATCAATTCACTGTTGGCAGCACTTACAAATAATTTATTACAATTCTTTTCATCTTTTGAATAGTAATAATAGATATAACTATTGTCTTGCCACTTAATTGCTTTTTGTATTTCTTCCATATCCACTTCTTCTACATCGCCATCATAAAGGGTTGGACCATCTTCTTTACCTTTTAACTCCAACTGTTTGTCTTCAATTATTAATTTCTTATCGAGCAATTGGCTTTTATCACTAGGATAATTGCTTCTTAAACTGCTTTCACTTGGCGCATTTGGGCCCGAAGATTGAACTGCATAATTCAAATAATTGTTCATCAATTGAACTGCCCTGGTTATTTCTGTTTCCCAATCATTGGTATCTATTTTATTACTGCAATAACCATAAGCCAATAAATTTTCTGGCAAAACTCTTCTGCTAAACTTTCTTGTAATAACCAAAGCGTTCATATCCTCCTCGGAATTTGCAACCTTTGCTTTTATTTTAGACCCTTTAGATTTGCTAAAATATAAAAAAGCATAATCCCCTTTTTTGTAACGATACAATGCGGTGTCTTCCGCAAATTCATAACCAGTATATGTCCAATAACGCTCTACTGCTGCAATAACAGACGCACTGTAGGCACTGTCTGGAAGCAATACCACCACCAATCTGGTATCCTTAAACTTTTCAAGCTCGTCTTTCTTTTTAAAATTTCCGAACTGAGCAAAAGATTGAATGCCGCTAATAATTAGGACAAACAGAAATAATATTTTCTTCATAGAATTTTAGAGTTGGGTCAATAATGATTGCAAACGCAATTTGACAAATAAAAGCATAAAAAAAAAGCAGTTTGAAAATCAAACTGCTTTTTACGTCTTTTTAATTAATTATGCCAAATTACTTTCTACGTCGTACCCATACATTTTACCATACAAAGATAGGTTCTGACGAAGCTGCCTGCGTGCCACAAAAATGCGGGTTTTTACCGTTCCAATTGGAATATCTAATATCTCCGAAATTTCATGGTATTTAAAACCACGCACATTCATGGTAAATGGTTTTTGTAAATTTTTAGGCAAGTTGGCAATGGCATTTTCAATATCTGTTCTGATAAACTTTTGCTCACCTTCATTTTTTACGAGAGGTGATACACTGTCTAAATAAAAATCATTGTCCGTTTGGTCTATAAAGGTATTGCGTTTTACAGCACGACGGTAGTTATTAATGAAGGTATTCTTCATAATGGTATATAACCAACCTTTTAAATTGGTTCCAACCTCAAATTTATCTTGATAAGTGTAGGCTTTCAACAGCGTGTCTTGCAACAAATCATTGGTATCATCTACATTTCTGGTTAATTGATAGGCGTAATGGCGCAATGGTTTTGACTCTATTTGCAGCATTTTTTTAAAATCAATTGATGTCATCTTGTTTAACGTTTAAGTAATTTGGTTAAACAAAAATAGGGGTAGCTTGGAGAAATTCAAGCGGTTTTGTTTAATTTTTTAAATAAAACGTTAAACAAAATGTAAAATATTCATTTTCAAGAGAATAATTTTTCAAACAGCCATTATTTGGTTCGAACCGAAGCCAAAAACCCGAAAAATGGATTAAAAAGTGCTTAAATTTTGTTGGACCAAAAACAATTTATTGGGTTTGAATATTATGTACTGAGTAAAGATATTAAACAAGTTGGGGAGAGCTTTCCTTTCAATTTGATTAACTTTGTTACCTTATGGAAATAGCAGTAAGTAGAAAAGCACATTTTAACGCCGCGCATAGGTTGCATGTGGCAGCCTGGACTGAGGAGGAAAACAAGCGCTTTT